>JBJTMW010000144.1:0-14064 GCA_046070715.1 Aquirufa sp.
CATTTCAAACGACGACGCGCTGAAAATGGATGATGCAAGGCCAAGTATTCCTGTTCCTTTCACCTCTTCCGCTTGGGGACAACTTCCCTCCTATACTAGTCGCTCGATTCAAGGGTCGAAAAAGTGGTATGGAGTCAATGGAAATAGTTTTATTGCGGCGGTGGAATTTGGTCCTACCATTAAGGCCTATTCTTTACTGGCGGGTGGCGAAAATGGGAATCCGCAATCCCCTCACTTCTTTAATCAAGGTCAAATGTATGCCCAAGGGAAATTCAAGGACATTTATTTTTACAAAAGTGATGTATTGAAGCACGCGGTCACTTCTTATCATCCCTAAAAAAGGGTATATTTAAGTCTAATTTTAGCCAAATGCCTAATCAAATACAAGCCGGATTCGAATTTGAAGCCATTTTTCAAGAGGCGGCCATCGGGATTATCGTAACTAATTCCCGTTTTGACATTATCCTGTCGAATCATTTTGCAGACAAATTGTTTGGCTATGATGCATCGGAATTGTTAGGGGAAAATATTTCTCGCTTAATTCCAAATCATTTGAAGGATCGCCACCACGGCCATTTGGAAAATTTAGGGCCTGAAAAACCCATATCTCGTCCCATGGGAATTGGTTTAGATTTGAAGGCTAAAAGAAAAGACGACTCCTTATTCCCCATTGAAATTTCTTTAAGTCATTTTAAGGCGAGCGATAGTATGCATTACATCGCTTTTGTTAGTGATGTGACGCTGAAGCGAAAAGTCGAGATGGAGTTGATTTTAAAGAATCAACAGATTAACCAGTTAAATGAAACCTTAGAGCAGGAAGTAGTGGCCAGAACGCAGGCGCTGCAAAATACCTTGGACAAATTAGAGGTGAATGCGAAAGAGTTAGCGATTTCTTTGGAGAAAGAAAAAGTGTTAGGGGACTTAAAAACGCGTTTTGTGTCGATGGCGTCCCATGAATTCAGAACGCCGTTGACGTCTATTTTGGGTTCTGCCACCTTGATTGAAAAATATACGAAAGCGGAGGATCAGCCTAAAAGAGAACAACATATCAATCGGATAAAATCGTCTGTGAGCCATTTGACGGAGATTTTAGAGGAGTTTTTATCTGTAGGTAAATTAGAAGATGGAAAATTAGAAATTCACCCATCTGAATTCAGTGTAAGAGACTTTTTACTCGATATTATTTCCGATTTTAGTACTTACAAGCAAACGATCCGGTTAGAATTAGACGGGGAATATACCTGTGTGCAAGATGCTTCAATTCTTCGTAAAGTCATTTTTAATTGCTTATCGAATGCTTTGAAATTTTCCCAAAAAGAGGTTGTATTGCGCGTAGAAAAACAGGAAAATAGTGCCGTAATAACCATAATTGATCAAGGCATTGGGATTAGTGAGGAGGATCAAAAGCATTTATTCGAACGTTTCTTCCGCGGAGGAAATGCCACCGTTATTCAAGGAACGGGTTTAGGATTGCACCTGGTGGATCGCTACATGCGTTTATTGGGTGGAAATGTGGAAATTAAGAGTGAATTGAACAAGGGAACACAACTTAGGCTTCAATTTCAATTGAATTAACGTATGAGCAAGCGCCTATTAATTATTGAAGACAGTGTGGATATTCGGGAGAATACCGCGGAACTATTGGAATTATCTGGATTTACTGTGGAAACGGCTTCAGATGGTTTAGAGGGAGTGAGATTAGCCCGTACCTGGCACCCTGATTTAGTGATTTGTGATATTATGATGCCTAATTTGGATGGATTTGGGGTATTGCAGGTTTTTTCTAGTCAGCCGGAATTAGCCTCGATTCCCTTTATTTTTTTAACGGCCAAGACCGATCGCGCTGACATGCGTAAAGGAATGGAAATGGGCGCGGATGATTATTTGACTAAGCCTTTTCAAGAAGTGGAATTACTACGCGCTATCGAGGCACGTTTGAAAAAGGCCAAAACGACGATTCCTTTAGCGGAGTCTGGATCTGATGTAGAAGCCGTGCACGAAGCCTTGGCGTTTTTGGATTTACGCACCTGGGATGGAGAAAAGAAATCGCAAACTCACGGAAAGAAACAGGTGATTTATGCGGAAGGAGATCATCCGATTCGCTTGTTTTATTTAGCCAAAGGAAAGGTAAAAACCTACCATACGAATAAGGATGGCAAGTATTTCATTACTTCGTTCGTTCAGGAAGGCGAATTTTTCGGTTTTGTTGACCTCTTAGAAAACCAGGCTTACCGCGAAAGTGCGGAAGCTTTAGAAGAATCGACTATATTTCTTGTCTCAGCTGTCGATTTCTTGCAAAGAATAAAGGAAAATATCCACTTGGAAGTCTTTTTTAGAAAAGCGTTAACCAGCTATTTGTTGAAGAACGAAAAGCTGATGGTTGAAATGGCCTACCAAAGCCTTCGGATGCGCGTGGCCATGGTTTTAGTTGAACTAGCGCAAACTTATGGCACGAACAGTTCAGATCCCTTAATTATCAAACTTTCCAGAGAAGACCTCGCTTCACGTGTGGGGACGGCTACAGAATCCGTGATTCGTACCTTGAGCGACTTTAAGAAGGAAGGATACCTAGATGTAAAAGGGGGTGAAATGACGCTGAAAAACATCGAGGGTCTCGCAAAGCTCAAATACTAAAGGGATGACAGATAATAGGGCTTAGACTTGAATGAGCTAAGTAGTCAGAATAGGCCATTCCGATGCCCCATGCTCCCCTAAAAAGGAGTATTCCAGCCACCATCCAACCCAGGTATTGAAAGATTGCTTGTTTCTTTAATTTCGATGAACCCCAAAGATACAATTGCAAAGCAGGCAAAGTCGCGATTCCTAAAGCGATCATCGAAAAGGCACCATACATAGGTTTGGGTTGAATCAAGGCCACGCTTAAACCCGCCACCACGAGTCCACAAGGCAATAATCCATTCGCCATTCCTAAGACGATGTAGCCAAAGGATCCCATTTTGGCCCCTATTTTCTGTAATTTTTTACCCATCGTTTGATGTAAAAAAGCGAGAGGCCCCTCCCCTATATTTTGGCTAAGAATCAGGAATATAAAAACGCCTGCTAGCACGTAATAGTACGACCAAAGCGAAGGGAATAACCAAATAGATCCGATGCCTGCCACGAAATAACCCAATATCCCATACATCAAGATTCTTCCTAAAGGATACAGGAACATTCTCATGGAGGAGTGTCCTTTGGCATTTATTTGAGCCACAATAGGCCCACACATCGCAAAGCAATGCCAGCTTCCGGCTAATCCGATAAGAAAGGTGTAATACCAGGTATGCATTAGGGTATATGAATGCGTTGTTCTTCTATATAGTTTTTACCGTCCTTTTCCCAGCTTAAACTCACGTTCCAAGGCCCCTTCACTAAAAAGGGAGTATGGATCAGCGCAAGGCCCTTTGAATCAGCCGAAACACGTAAAGACTTATCTTGACTCGCATTGGAAGGTCGATAAAAGACCAAATTCCCAGTAGTTACGGCGTCTGGGAACTGAATTTTGGCTAGTTGGTAATCAGCCGAAAACGCTATGTTAGCCTTTGTCATTAAGGCCGCCGTTTGCTCTCGCTCATTAATTTTCTGTTGAAATGCCTGTCCATCCGCATAGTAGTTTTTACCTACTAATTCGATGGACTCTTGGGTCATATTGACATAAAAATACGCCATAAATGCTCCAAATAGTACAAAGGTGACGATAATGCCGTGTCCCCAATTAAAGCTAAATTTATTCATCTGGTTGTATAAAACTGGTTTTAATGATCTCTTCTTTTCCACTCGTTTCGGTAATATGTACCGGAACTTTCTCTCCATTCTTCCATTTTCCTCGTTTGATTCGTAGGAAAAATTCCCCTTTGGCCATTTTGCCGGGATTCACCGCATTAATAGGTTTCCCTACCCACACAATCTGGAAGGGTTCCGGTGCCTCAATCCGGAAGCTCTGTTTTTCCATCGATTTATTCAAGAGCTCCATTTGGTATAAATTACTTACCTCGTGCGTCTTTTCATCAACTTGGAAAATCATACCTGGCGTGCGCAAAAGTGTAGTCTCAAAATTAGTCCGCGTGACTAACATATAGGCTAATCCGGCGACAATAAGGGCTAAAACAGTGCTGTAGGCTCCGATTCGCCAGGTAAACCGAAGTTTTTGGCCTGTATTTACCCCATTGAGGGAATCATAGCGAATTAAACCGGTAGGCTGGTGGGTTTTTTCCATCACCGTATCACAGGCATCAATACACGCCGTACAACCGATGCATTCTAATTGATTACTACCATTTCGGATATCAATGCCGGTAGGACAAACACGCACACACCAATGGCAATCAATGCAAGCACCTTTGTCTTCACCTTTTCCCCGAGGTTCTCCCCTTTTGTGATCGTATTGAACGAGTATGGAATTGTTATCCAATAAAACCCCTTGTAATCGACCATAAGGACAGATGACCATACATACCATCTCCCTAAATCGCGCAAACACAAAGTAAAAGACCGCTGTAAAAATAAGAATAGCGACTAAACCCACCACATGATCCATTGGTGACTCTGTGACTAATTTTAACCATTCCTTTTGACTAATGATGTACATCAAAAAGGTATTCGCAATCGCGAAAGACAGTAGGACAAATAAGGTATGTTTACTGCCTCGCTTTAGGATCTTTTCAGTTGTCCATGGAGCCTCGGCTAATTTACGTTGTGCTTTATCATCGCCTTCTATCCAGTATTCAATCTTCCTAAACAACATCTCCATGAAGATCGTTTGTGGGCAAGCCCAGCCGCACCAAATGCGACCAAAAAGCACTGTAAACAGACTCACAAACAAGAGAAAGGCCACTAAGCCCAAAGCCACTAAATGAAAATCCTGTGGAAAAAACGGAACTCCCCAAAAGATAAATTTCCGCTCTAATACATTAAAAAGGAAGATCGGATTCCCTTTGTACTCTAACCATGGCAACCCAAATAAAAGCGTTAATAACAGATACGAAAAATACGTTCTTAGGCGATAAAATTGACCGATAATACGACCGGGATAAATCCAAAGTCTTTTCCCGTCCTTCGTCTGGTTGTACAGGTGGTTCCGGTAATCATCATTATCTATATTGAATGGAGACATAAAAAAAGAGGGTCCGTTGCCGGACCCCTTTAAAAATTAAAACGGAGACTTTTCTCGGCAGGTACTTAATCCAAATGGCTTGTAGAGCAAGCAAAATCGGAAAACACCCGTTAAAGCGATAACCACAGCCACGATGTAAACGGTTAAGGCTAAATTCGCTGGAATAATTTTTGCATAAGCTAGTATCGCTAGACTTACGGCGATCGCTAATCGAAAGATGCGATCCATTTTACCTACATTCTGTTTCATAATCAGGGTGTTTTAGTTTCTGTTCCTTGTGGTTCCTTCGCGCCTGGTGGATTGGATCCTTGCAGCGTAAGAATATAAGAGGCCACTTTTTGAATTTGTAATGGATTTAACGTTTTATTCCAAGCAATCATCCCCTTTTCAGGAACACCATGCGTAATGGTTTTGAATAAATCCTTAACATCTCCACCGTGAAGCCAAAACCGATCCGTTAAGTTCGGTCCTACGCCTCCTTGGCCCTTATCTCCATGACAAGCTACGCAATTTGTGGAATAAATTTGTGATCCCTCTGTTAAATCTTTGGCATTCTTTACGACCGTTACATTGTTCTCATTCACCGAGTTAGCGAATTTCTTCATATATTCTTCTCTCGCTTTTTCAGCTAGTGTCACCTCCGTTTTGTATTCCGTTTCTTGAATATTTCCATCTTGGTACACATGGTAGTATAATCCATAAACCGCCGCGAATAAGATTGATAAATAGAACAAATACATGAACCAGGGAGGGGTCGGATTATCTAATTCCGCGATATCGTCATAGGTATGCTCCATGAGGAGGTCTTTTTCTTTTTCCAAAGGTTTTAAGCCCGTAAAATTATCCCACCAGCTTAGTTTTTCAGCGGGTTCAGGCGCAGCCTGATCCGCTAATTTTTTTAAGGCCACGTGCAATTGTAGCGTAACAATCAAAATAACAACCCCTGTTATCAGGATCATACTTACTAACCAAATTTCAACGACGTTAACTGACATAATGAATTATTTTGAGTTCTCAGATAAGGTATTTCCTTCATTAAAGGGCATTTGCTCCATTTCAACGAGGTGCTTTTTATCCATCCAAATCAAGTAGAGGCCTACCAAAACGAAGAAGGTTAAAAAGGTCAGCAGCGAGAAAATCATGTAATTATCTGCGCCTGGAATAGTGGATATAAATTGCTTAAACATGTGCTTATTTTTTAGAAATGTCAGTACCCAAACGTTGCAAGTACGCGATCAAGGCAATAATCTCTTTGTCTTGACTTACCTTAATTTTTTCTGCTGCTAAATTCGCTTGGATGGCTCTCGCCTGCGTATTCAAATCTTTCACCGCATGGGTAATCTCCTCTGTTGAATAAGGTACACCCAGTTTTTTCATCGCAGCTAACTTATCCTGCGTTTGAGACGTATTCAACGTTTGCTCTAAAAGCCACGCATAATTCGGCATAATCGAACCAGGTGACATACTACTTGGTTCTCTCATATGGTGATAATGCCATGAATCGGGGTATTTACCGCCTTCTCTATGCAAATCGGGTCCTGTACGTTTGGATCCCCAAAGGAATGGATGATCGTAAACGAACTCTCCTGATTTCGAGAATTCACCATAGCGTTCTGTCTCACTTCTAAACGGACGAACTAATTGCGAGTGACAGCTCACACAACCCTCGCGGATATAGATGTCTCGTCCCTCTAATTCTAAGGAGGTATATGGTTTTACGGATTCAATGGTAGGTACGTTTGATTTGACCATAAATGTAGGGACTAATTCCACCAAAGACCCCACTAAAATCATCACTAACGAAGCCAATAATAACTGAATTGGGCGTTTTTCAATCCAACGGTGCCAGTGTCCGTCACTTTCGTGTTTCTCTTCGATGGCTGCTAATGGAGCTGCTTCCGCCTTTTCATTGGCTAATAAAGTTCCCTGAGCCATGGTCTTGAACAAGTTGTAGGCCATTAAAATAGCTCCCGTTAAGTAAAGCGTTCCCCCTAAAGCCCGCATCATGTGCATCGGCAATAATTGCAAGGTCGTATCCAGGAAGTTACCGTATTGCAAGGTTCCCTCTGCGGTGAATTGTTTCCACATCATCCCTTGTGTAAAACCAGAGATGTACATGGGGATAGCATAAAAAGCAATTCCGATGGTCCCGATCCAGAAGTGGGTTTTGATTAATTTTTCGGAATATAATTTCGTTTGGAAGATGCGCGGAACTAACCAATACAGCATAGCAAACGTCAAGAATCCATTCCAGCCTAAGGCCCCTACGTGCACGTGTGCTACGATCCAGTCCGTAAAGTGGGCAATCGCATTAATATTTTTCAACGATAACATGGGACCTTCGAAGGTAGCCATTCCATAGGATGTGATACCTACGACCATAAATTTCAAGATCGTATTTTCGCGTACTTGATCCCAGGCGCCGCGTAAGGTCAAAAGACCATTAATCATCCCTCCCCACGAAGGAGCTATTAACATGATCGAGAAAACAACCCCTAAAGACTGTGCCCAATCCGGTAAAGACGAATACAATAAATGGTGGGGACCAGCCCAGATGTAGATAAAAATTAAAGCCCAAAAGTGTAGAATAGAAAGACGGTATGAATACACCGGACGATTCGCCATTTTTGGCAAGAAATAATACATCAAACCTAAAAACGGAGTCGTTAGAAAGAAAGCTACCGCATTATGTCCATACCACCACTGAATCAAGGCATCTTGAACGCCCGCGTAGACATAATAGGATTTAAATAACGAAATAGGTAATTGCAACGAATTCGTTAAGTGCAATACCGCCACCGTAATAAACGTCGCGATATAGAACCAAATCGCCACATATAAGTGACGCTCTCTTCTTTTAAAGATGGTACCGAACATATTGATGCCAAAAGCCACCCAAACTAAGGTAATCGCAATATCGATGGGCCACTCTAATTCCGCGTATTCGTGTGACGTCGTAATTCCTAAGGGTAAGGTGATCGCAGCGGCCACAATGATGAGTTGCCAACCCCAAAAATGGAAGCTGGACAAGAAATCGCTATACATTCTGGCTTTTAAAAGACGTTGCAAGGAATAATAGACCCCCGCAAAAATGGCGTTACCCACAAAAGCAAAAATTACCGCATTGGTATGCAAAGGACGAAGGCGGCCAAAGGTTCCATATTGGGTTAAATTAGCTACTGGAGCAAATAACTGTGTGGCAATGATGACGCCCACTAACATTCCCACAACTCCCCAAATGATGGTAGCAATGGAAAAATTTCGAACAATTTTATTATCGTAATAAAACTGCTCTAATGAGGTAGAATTTGTGCTCATAGATTGTTTGTTTTTTCGTCTTCCTGTAAAATGCGCATCGCCGGAGTAATCAAATCCTCTTGTTGTCCCGTTTTAATCGACCAAACAAAGGCAATCACAAATCCGATGGCCATCAAAAGGCTTAATCCGATCATGAGGTACATTATTTCCATTGTTTTTGCATTTTAGTTGTTGCAATTTCGGGACAAAGCCCTGCGCAAAAACTGACTTTACTCAGCTTTTATTCTGATTTTAGAACGGGTTAACAGTTGTCCTTTCCCATTCATACCCCAGGTTGCTATCAAGAGCATACTTAGGGAATTAATCGGCATCAATATCGCCGCAATCAATGGATATAAAGTACCCTGAATGGCATAGCTTAATCCGAATCCATTATAGACTAGGGAAAGCAGAAAGCTGGCTTTGATGAGCTTAAGGCCAAATTTCGCGTAGCGCAAAAACTCCCCTAATCGAGGCAAGGCTGCCCCCTGTATGATTGCGTCAGATGAGGGAGTAAAATGCAAGTGATCATCCGAAACGGCGATTCCCACCGAAGCCTGTTTCAAAGCTCCCGCATCATTTAATCCATCACCGATCATCGCTACGATTTTGCCTTGTTTTTGAAGCGCTTGGATATATTCCATCTTCTCTAATGGACTACATTCGAATTTCACATGATCTTGATCCTCAAACCAATCCAATAAATGGGCAGCATGCTCTTTTTTATCCCCTGAAATCAAATGGACTTCGTATTGATGCCTCAAGCGATGCAACATTCCTTCCACACCAGGTCTATTTTCCCACGGAAATTCGATAAATCCAATGGGCTCTTGGTTGATTGAAACGAACAAGCGTGTTTCAGAACTGATAAATCCCTCTGGAATTCGGAGTTTATTCAACGTGTATTTGGCGCTACCGATTTGGATCAGCACTCCGTTAAATAAGGCTTCTAAGCCTTTTCCGTTGCGTTCTTTGAATTCACAGAAAGCAATTAGGCTTCGAAATTGTAGAAACTTTTTAGCTTGCTTCGAAAGTGGATGAGTTGATTGATAAACTAAGGTAAATATCGCATTCCATTCCATGTCACTTAGTTCCCGGTTAAAATGTACCGTCGGTTCTTGTTGACTTTGCAAGGTAAGCGTGCCTGTTTTGTCAAAAACTAAGGTGTCTACTTGCGCCATTCGTTCGAATGTCTGAATGTCTTTTATGAAAAAGTTAAATTTGGCGAGCCATCTGATTCCATGTCCTAATGCAAAAGGATAAGAAACGGCCAAAGCACAGGGACAGGCAATCACCAGAATGCTCACTACCGCATTTGACCATCTACTTGAATCTACATTATACCAATAAATACCCGCAGCAGTGGCTAGTCCTAGCAATATGACCGTGAAATACATCCCCACTTTATTCGCAAAGTTCTCCCAGTTTTCTGTTTTGTGATTTGGGTCTTTAAAGGCTTTTTGTTCCCAAAGCTGTGTTAAATGACTTTGATTCAACTCTTTGCTTATTTGAATTTCAATGGCCTCTCCTACGTGTTTTCCGCCCGCATAGATGGATTGACCCGCCTGAATGGGAATTAATTCACTCTCGCCGGTGACAAAGCTATAATCCATTTCGCTTTTACCCTTTAATAAATAAGCATCCGCCGGAATGATTTCCTGGTTTCGAATTAATAAGCGATCCCCCACTTGAATCTCTTCTAAAGGAGCGGTTTCTTCTTTACCATTCGCGATTTTTGTGACCACTAATGGGAAATAGGCCTTGTAATTGCGTTCAAACGAGAGAAAATCAAAAGATTTCTGCTGGAACCACTTCCCTATTAATAAGAAAAAAATCAGGCCTGAAACGGAATCGATGTAGCCTGCCCCTGTATGTGATAAAATTTCAAATACACTTCGGCCATATCCCACTAGAATACCCAATAAGATGGGCAATTCGATGGTCATTTTACGCAATTTGAGGTGCGCATAGACATTGCTGAAATAGTCTGAACCGGAATAGAACACGGCCACGCTACCTAAAGCTAGATTTAAATAACCAAATAATTGCTGTAAAGAGCCATCTTCAATTCCTAGATACTCTGGAAAGCTGAAGAGCATCGCATTGCCAGCGCAAAATCCGGCGATGCCTAATTTGAGAAAAAGCTTTTTTTGATCATTATTTTGCGGTTTTTCCTCCGCATTTGAAATATGTGGTTCATATCCTAAGCGTGCAATCAAGGTGGCTAAGGCACCTAAACTCAGTTGATCTTCTTTAAACCATACCGTTAAATCCTTCTTTCCAAAGTTCAAACTCGTTTTAATAATCTGTGGATTCAGTTTTTGTAAATTCTCCAGTAGATACAGACAAGAACGGCAGTGGATGGCGGGTAGATGGAAGCTTACTTTGGAAAAATCCGCATTCGAAAACGTGATTAAGCGATCCCTGAATGCTTTATTATTCAGAAAATCAAAATTCTTGTCTGTAGGAGAAATACCCGGATTAAGGTCACATGTATAATAGGCATCGAGGTGATGATCATTTAACAATTCATAGACTTGTTCGCATCCATGGCAACAAAAAGTCTTTTCTTGATGAATGATAGGCGTTTCAGAACATTCATCTCCACAATGATAACATATTACCTCTTCAAGAACCTCAGTGTACATGCGTAAAATCTATTGTTCAAATTTCCGGAGATTCCCGGTTGATTTTCGTGACAAATAACACGTTGAAAACTGATCAATGTCAGGTATTAGGTTGCATAATCCCTGTAATTTCGCCTCACTATTTAAGCCAATGGACAATTTTTCAGATACAGAACGGAAAGTATTAGCAAGCGGAATCGAACTCCGCTACTTGCCTGATGAATATTTATTTCGTCTTGGCCAAAAAGCCGAATTTGTATTTTACCTGCAAGAAGGTAGCCTCGTGTTAGAGGGCCCTGCTGGTTTTGTAACCATTGATCGCCCAGGCGTTTTTATCGGGATTAAGGAAGCGATTGAGGAGAAAAAGCACGTGTATTCTTCGATGACTTCGAGTTATTCGCAATTTTTGGTTTTTGAGCGGAAGTATTTCAAGCAGTTGATCGATGAATTCGATTTAGCCCTTCCCTATTTTGAGTTTAAAAAAGCAGAATTAAATGAACTCTTAAAAAAGGTTCAGCCGAATTACGCAACGGTATAGAGGTTTAGAGTGGTATTTAATTGGGTTTTGGCTCCCTTTTGCTTTTAGCGGAAGGGAGCTTTATTGTAAGGGGCTGTCTTTTTCCTTTTTCAGCGTATTGTAGACTAAACGGTCTGTCAGGCTATTCATCCATTTGTTTAGGAATACCGTCATCTTGCCTTGGAAAGTGAGGACTAAGGTCTTCTTTTTCGCTTGGTAGGCCTCTGCAATTTTAGTGGCCACTTCTTCTGCTGACATCATTTTTCCTTCATCGCGCATGGAGTCCCCTGCCTCTTTTCCCTCACCTGTTAAAGAGGCCGCTCTGATATTTGAGGCGGTGAACCCAGGGCAAGCGATTAATACATGAACACCCGTCTCTAATAATTCCGTTCTCAACGCTTCTAAGAAGCCATTCATGGCGAATTTGGAGGCAGAATAGCCAGTTCTCACTGGAAGACCACGGTATCCGGCGATGGAAGAAATACCTATAATACCCCCTTTGACTGCTTTAATATGGGGTAAAGCTGCGTGTGTAGCATAAACTGTTCCCCAGAAATTAATGTCCATTACTTGCTTCAATACTTTCAGGTCTACGGTCTCAAACATCGATCGCATCGAAATACCTGCATTATTGATTAATAGATCAATTCTGCCCATTTCTTGTATCACCTGATCCACCATCGCGCGGGTTTGCTCTTCCGAGGCAGAGTCGCAGACGATGGCTTTGACAACGATTCTAGCTGTTTCTAATTCCGCTTCTGCCGCTTTCAAATTCTGCTCATTTCTCCCTGTGATGACGATTTGAGCCCCTTTTCTGCCGTATTCAAACGCTAAGGCTTTTCCGATTCCAGAACTGGCTCCTGTGATGATAACAACTTGATTCTTCATGTGCATTAATTTCATCGCGAAGTTAAGGTTTTATCTTGAATTGGTTGGCTTGCCCACATAAAGCCGTATTTTTGTGCACATTTTTAGCAGCATGAGTAAGAAAAAAGAAAAGAAAGCCCCTGTGGTGTTGGAGCAAATTGCGATTTTGGATTTTGCCGCTGAGGCAAAGTGTATTGCCAAAGTAAACGATGAAGTGATTTTTGTCCAAGGTGCAGTCGCTCCTGGCGATATCGCTGATTTACGTATTTTGAAGTCCAAAAAAAGCTTCAAACAAGCCCAAGCCATTAACATTCAGCCCCTTTCCAAGTACCGTACAGACGTAGCTTGTAGCCATTTTGGCATTTGTGGGGGTTGTAAGTGGCAACATGTTTCTTACGAAGCTCAAACGGCTTTTAAAGCGCAACAGGTTAAGGATAATTTGACCCGCATCGCCAAAGTGAAATTGCCCGAATTTCAACCGATTTTAGGCTCAGAGGAGACTTACTATTATCGAAATAAGTTAGAATTCACTTTTTCTTGTGCCCGTTGGCTGACAGAAGATGAAATCGGCAAAGAAGATTTAGGTAACATGAATGCCTTGGGATTCCACGTTCCTGGCCGTTTTGATAAGATTTTACCGGTCGATCATTGTTATTTACAACCCGACCCTTCCAATGCAATTCGTAATGGCGTTCGCGATTTTGCAGACGCAAATGGAATCTCTTATTATGAATTGAAAAACCAACAAGATGGAGCTTTACGAAATTTGATTATCCGAAATACCGTCACGAACGAGTGGATGGTCACCGTCCAGTTTGCCTATGCTACGGAGGAGGAAATCAAACGGGTCATGGACTATTTGAAATCAAATTTTCCTATGATCACCTCGTTGAATTATGTCGTAAACCAAAAAGGGAACGATACTTTCCACGATTTAGACGTCGTTTGCTACCACGGAAAGCCATTTATGGTCGAAACGATGGAGGATTTGAAGTTCCAAATTGGTCCAAAATCCTTCTTCCAAACGAATGCTAAACAAGCGCTTAAATTATATCAATTAGTGCGTGAATACGCTGATTTACAAGGAAATGAAGTGGTTTATGACCTCTACACCGGCACGGGTACTATCGGTTTATTTCTAGCGAAACATGCCTCGAAAGTGGTCGGACTCGAATACGTCGAGATGGCCGTGGAAGATGCGCGCATTAATGCCGAATTAAATGGCATTAAGAATGCAACCTTCTTTGCCGGCGACATGAAGAAAGTATTAACAGAAGAATTTATCGCCATACATGGCGCACCTGATGTTATTATTACTGATCCTCCACGTGCTGGAATGGATTTAGATGTGGTGAATCAAATCTTAGCCGTTAAGCCGAAGAAAATTGTGTACGTTTCCTGTAATCCAGCGACTCAAGCCCGCGATTTAGCCTTACTAGATGTGGCCTATGAAGTGGATGTGGTTCATCCGGTGGATATGTTCCCGCAGACGCATCATGTGGAGAATATTGTGAGACTCATACTGAAGTCTTAAGATTATAGAGAATAGAGTATAGAGTAGAGATATTGAGTCAAAAAAGGGGCTTATGCCCCTTTTTTGACTTTATGAAAAACTCTAATCTTTACTCTTTGCTCTCTTATCT
>JBJTMW010000145.1:0-20919 GCA_046070715.1 Aquirufa sp.
TATTGGTTTATTGCGGGTTCCTGGATTTTAGGTGGATTCCTGTTAATTCGAATTGATCAATGGCTTCCAGCTAAAGTGGATTCGGTAGAGATTCAATCGATTTCTTTCCTTAAAGCATTTAAGATTGGTTTATTTCAGTGTATCGCTATGATTCCTGGAGTTTCCCGTTCTGGGGCTACCATCGTAGGAGGTCGTTTTTTAGGTCTTAGTCATTCGGCAGCTGTGGAATATTCCTTTTTATTAGGGATACCCACTATTTTAGGCGCTTGTGCTAAGAAATTATTGGATTACCGTCATGATTTTGACGTGTTGTTTACAAAGGAACATCTGCAATTTTTAGGTATTGGAACTGCGATTAGTTTTGTCGTAGCTTTAGTAACGATTAAATGGATGGTGGGTTTTGTGAAGCAACATGGATTCTCTTTATTTGGCTACTATCGCGTTATTGTTGGGCTTTTATTAAGTGTGTACCTGTGGATGAGTTAACGGAAGTACAAGATAAGTTTTATGTAATCAATAAGCCTAGAGAATGGTCTTCATTCGATGTTGTGAAGAAGATTCGTAATCTGGGTCGTTTTAAGAAGATAGGGCATGCAGGAACCTTAGATCCATTAGCGACGGGTATTCTCATTATGTGCGTAGGTAAGTACACGAAAAAGATTGATTATTTTCAATCGCTTCCTAAAACTTATACGGGTAAACTTGTCTTAGGTAAAACGACCCCTTCGATAGATTTAGAAACCGAGTTTGATGGAGAATATCCCATTGAGCATATTGATGCTGATTTACTAGAAGAAGTTCGCACAACATTTGTAGGCCCCATTCAGCAGGTCCCTCCCATCTATTCCGCCATTAAACTCAACGGACAGCGTCTATTTACGCATGCTAGAAATGGCGTGAGCGCGGAGGATTTAGAAATTAAGATTAGAGAGGTGGAAGTGTATCGGATGGAAATCGATGCGAAACAGTTTCCGGAGATCAGCTTTGAGATTGAATGCAGTAAGGGAACGTATATTCGAAGTATTGTCCGTGATTTTGGCATTAAATGTCAATCAGGGGCCTATATGAGTGAATTAGTTCGAACAAAAATAGGTGATTGGGGTTTAGATAAAGCACAGGAAGTAGCCACTTTTAATAGCGAATTACATGAAGTGCTTTTATAGTTTTGATACGGTTTCGATTGACTCCCCTACAGCGGTAACCATCGGCATGTTTGATGGTTTGCATTTGGGGCATTTGAAAGTGATTCAAGGTTGTTTACGTGCCGCTCAAGAGGCTGAATTAAAAACCTGTGTCATCACCTTTTCGAATCATCCGGCGGACCATTTTACGGGTAAGCGCAATGAATTATTGATGCCCATGCAGGAGAAAATGGCTGCTTTGGAAGGATTGGGGATCGATTATTTGGTAATAATTCCGTTTGATTCTTATATCGTAGAATTACCTGCTAAGACGTTCATTCAAGAGCACTTACTGCAGCGCCTCAAAGCTAAAAAGGTGATTTTAGGGTATGATAACCATTTTGGCAAAAATAGAGAAGGTTCTATTTCCTATATAAAAGCGCATTTTAGTACTGAATTAGAAGCTATTTCGATAGAGGTTGCGAAAGTAGATGAAGTAATTGTTAGTTCTTCGCAAATTAAAAAATACTTGTCTGAGGGGGAGGTTACTCAGGCCAAAGACATGCTGGGGAAATATTTCTCTATTGGAGGTATTGTAGTTCACGGTAATCAGAACGGCCGAAAAATTGGATTTCCCACGGCAAATATGTCCCTTAATGCAGACAATAAATTCATTCCTCAATTAGGGGTATATTTATGTGAGGTACACATCAATGCAGGAAAATTTTACGGCTTGACTAATATGGGCTACCGCCCTACCCTGAATAAGGATGAGGGCATCCACATCGAAACGCACATTTTAGGATTTGACGGTGATCTCTATGGGCAAGGAATTGAGATTCAATTTATGGAGAAAATTAGATCAGAAAAACGATTTGACTCCTTTGAAGAGTTAAAGAATCAAATCGCCGCTGACCTAGCTTGGGCTAAATTGTATTTAGCACAAATTCATATAACTGCCTAAAAAGACTAATTCGTCCCCTCTCTTTGTCAATAATTCCTGTATTTTTTGATCTAATTTATTGCCCTCAATGTCGATAAAGAACCAAAATTTAAACTCATTCGTATCTTTCTGAGGTCTAGATTCAATTTTCAATAAATTAATTCCCCTAGCTTCAAAATCTTGCAAGAGCGAAAGTAAAGCCCCTGGTTTATCATCATTCTTCAGTTTAACTGCTAAACTTGTCTTGTCCTTGTCTGTTTTCTTTAAATTTTCCACTTTGGAAATAATGAAGAAACGCGTCTGATTCGCATCGTTATCCTGGATGTTATCGAAAAGAATCGGTAAAGAATAAATCTTGGCCGCTATATGCGAACACAAAGCCGCTCCATCTTCTTCCTCTACGGCTAATTTAGCCGCACGCGAAGTAGAGTCTACCTGAACAAAGAAATCTTCCTCCTGGCCAGAGAAATAGTCATTTAAGAAGCCTTTGCATTGCTGGAAGGCAATGTCTTTCGAATAAATCTTTTTAATGCCCTGAATCCCGTTATGTTTAGACGCTAAGCAGAAGTTAACAGGAATGATTATTTCAGAGATAACAAAGAGGTTCTTTTCATTCAAAAGATCCATTGTCTCCTTCACCATTCCTTCTTGGTTATTCTCAATCGGAACTACGCCATATTTTGCTCGACCTGTCTCCACAGACTCAAATACCGATTTAATAGAAGGCAAAGAAATGTAATCAGCAACGGCGCCAAAACGGTTTTCTGCCGCCTGGTGTGTAAAGCTTCCCTCTGGTCCTAAATAACAAATGATTTCAGGTAATTCAAGATTACGCGACACCCCAAAAATTTCAAGAAAAATAGCCTCAATCGCCTCTTTCTTTAATTTTCCTGTAAATTGACTCGCTAAACGATCAATGATTTCTTTCTCGCGATCGGGGTGGTAAATCACCGCATTTGTTTCGCGTTTTAATTTACCGATCTCCTCTACAAATTCCATTCTTTGCACTAACAGTGATAGGATGGAATCATCAATGTGATCAATTTTGCCTCTTAATTCAGGTATGTTCATGCGTAAAAATGTGCTAATTAGCTCAATTTACGAATTTTAGCAGATTTTAGGAAGGGAAATAAAAAAAGGATTTGAATAAATCCTTTTTTGATATGCTAGATGTAAGTGTGATTCCGTTTGGATTCGAACCAAAGACCTACTGCTTAGAAGGCAGTTGCTCTATCCAACTGAGCTACGGAACCTTAATCAAAATAAAAAGTCAATTTATAATTGGTGTTAAACACGTCCTCATAAATTGACTTTTGTCGGGGTGGCAGGATTCGAACCTACGACCTCTTGGTCCCAAACCAAGCGCGATACCGGGCTACGCTACACCCCGAAAATTGACTGCGGAGAGAGAGGGATTCGAACCCTCGGTACCGTTACCAGTACGCATGTTTAGCAAACATGTCCTTTCGGCCTCTCAGGCATCTCTCCTAGCATTTAAGAGAGCACAAATGTAGTAAAAATATTTATTAAATGAAATAAATGGCGAAAAATTTATTTCGCCATTACATCAAAACTTGAGATAGATTTACCTTCTAAACTCGTTTTACCCGTTAAAAATAAGTCGATATTTCTAGCCGCTTCACGTCCCTCAGAGATGGCCCAAACCACTAATGACTGACCACGACGAGCATCACCGGCAATGAAAACTTTCTCATTATCAGATTGATAGGTTGGGCTAGCTACTAGGTTACCGCGCTCGTCCGCTTGCACCCCCATGGCTGTTAATTGCTCGAATAAGCCGCTGTGATCTGTATGTAAAAAACCAGCTGCAATTAAGGCTAAATCACATGGAATTTTTCTGCTATTAATTACTTCCTGCTCCATTTTTCCATCCTTCATGTTATAAATGATGTCACCTATAAGTAGGGCTTCTAACTCCCCTTTGTCATTTTTGATGAATTCTTGTAAGGAAATAGACCATAAACGTTCCGCACCTTCATCATGTGAAGTGGAAGTCCGTAGCATATTAGGCCAATTAGGCCATGGTGTCGATGAAGCTCTTTCCACTGGAGGCTTAGGCATTACTTCTATTTGAGTAATTGAAGCCGCTTTGTGGCGATTAGAGGTTCCTACGCAATCGGAACCGGTGTCTCCACCGCCTATAACGACTACATGCTTTCCTTTGGCATGAATATCTGTATTCGTATATTTCTCCCCTTTGTGATTCACTTCTAGGCTGATAGACGCATTTCGCTTATTTTGCTGCGATAAAAACTCCATGGCAGGATAAATGCCGATAGCGTCATTTCCTTTCGCCGTAATAAAACGAGGAGTAGTACTTCCTGTTGCGACTAAAACCGCATCAAAGTCATTTGTTAGATTGGCTAATTTTTCAGACGATCCTATGTTTGCATTGGTTATAAACGTAATTCCCTCTTGTTTCATGACTTCCACCCGGCGAGTTACCACCGATTTGTCTAATTTGAAATCAGGAATACCGTAACGCAATAAACCTCCTATTTGATCTGCACGCTCATAAACGGTCACTAAGTGGCCTGCTTTATTTAATTGCGCCGCTGCCGCTAAACCTGCGGGACCTGAACCTATCACCGCTACTTTTTTACCTGAACGGGTTTTAGGTGTAAAGGGTACTACCCAGCCTTCAGCATACGCTTTTTCAATGATTGATTTCTCAATCAATTCAATAGCTACAGCAGGTTTGTTTATCCCTAAAACGCAAGCGGACTCACAAGGTGCAGGACAAATACGGCCCGTGAACTCAGGGAAGTTATTGGTAGTGCTTAAAATATCATACGCATATTTCCAATTTTGCTCATAAACAGCATCATTGAATTCTGGAATGATATTTCCCAGTGGACATCCATTGTGACAGAATGGTGTACCACAATCCATACAACGACTCGCCTGCGCTTCCGTGTCAGCGGTAGAATTTAGTTGTTCAATTTCTTTGTAATCATTCACGCGCTCTGATACAGCTCTTTTAGGAGCTAGTTTGCGGTCAATTTCCAAAAATCCGGTAGGCTTACCCATGCTATTTTATTTTAAATCTACTTTAATATCTTGATACACTCTGTCTTTGTCCGCTAATACATCCGAGATGCTTAGTTTTCTTGAACTTAAAGCATTCTTGTAATCTACAGGCAATACTTTCTTGAATTGACTGGCTAAGGCATTGAAATTATCAAAAACCTGTTTTCCTTTGACAGAACCCGTTAAGGCTACATGTTTTTCCAAATACATCAAAATGATGTTTTTATCTTCGGGTGTTAATTCAGTGATTTCCACCATCTCGCGATTCACTTTCGCATCAAAGGTATTTTGCTCATCTAGGATATAGGCTACTCCACCTGACATTCCAGCACCAAAGTTACGGCCAGTATTGCCTAAAATGATCACCAAACCACCCGTCATATATTCACAACCGTGATCACCTATTCCCTCCACGACTACTTTCGCACCCGAGTTTCTGACACAGAATCGCTCACCAGCCATACCGGCTAAATAAGCCTCTCCTGAAGTGGCACCATAGAAGGAAACGTTACCTACGATCGAGTTCTCCGAAGCTTTAAATGAGGCTAAAGGGGATGGATACGCTACTAAAGTGGCTCCACACAATCCTTTTCCTATGTAATCATTCGCATCTCCTTCGATTTCGAATTGGATACCTTTTACTGAGAATGCACCAAAAGATTGTCCAGCTGTTCCTTTGAACTTAATATGAATCGTATCAGCTGGTAATCCTTTTTCTCCGTATTTCTTCGTAATCTCATTCGATAAGATGGTTCCTACTGAACGGTTTACATTAATAATGTCAAGTTCACCACTTACTTTCGCCTTATTATCTAGCGCCGGTTGTGCGATTTTTAATAATTCCCAGTCTAATTGATCTGCTAATCCGTGGTCTTGTTCTTCTGATTTGAATACTGCAACACCTTCAGATAAAGCGGCAGGTGCTAAAATAGGCTTCAAATCTAAGTTTTTGAATTTCCAGTGTCCTGATAAATCTTTCATTTCCAACAGATCTACACGACCCACCATCTCTTCTAGTTTACGGAAGCCTAATTCAGCCATTATCTCACGCAATTCCTGCGCTAAGAAGTGGAATAAATTAACTACGTGATCTGCTTGACCTGTATATAAGGCTCTTAATTCTGGATTTTGTGTCGCCACACCTACAGGGCAGGTATTTAAATGACACTTACGCATCATAATACATCCCGCAGTCACTAAAGCGGCTGTAGCCACCCCAAATTCTTCCGCTCCTAATAAAGCCGCTACGGCAATATCTTTTCCTGTTTTGATTTGACCATCAGCCTGAATCGTTACACGTCCACGTAATTTGTTTTTTACTAAGGTCTGGTGCGTCTCCGCTAAACCTAATTCCCAAGGTAATCCCGCGTGGCGAATCGATGATAGAGGGGATGCTCCTGTACCTCCATCGTAACCTGCGATCAAAATATGATCTGCGTGTGCTTTCGCCACACCGGCTGCGATAGTCCCAACACCTGCTTCCGAAACTAATTTAACAGAGATTCTTGCGGCTCTATTCGCGTTCTTTAAATCAAAAATTAACTGAGCTAAATCCTCAATCGAATAGATATCGTGGTGTGGTGGTGGTGAAATTAATCCTACACCTGGTGTACTGTGACGTGTTTTACCGATCCAGTCATCGACTTTATGTCCCGGTAATTGACCGCCTTCACCTGGCTTAGCACCTTGCGCCATTTTGATTTGAAGTTCTTTCGCATTTGTTAAATAATGCGCTGTCACCCCAAAACGTCCCGAAGCAACCTGCTTAATAGCCGAATTCATCGAATCCCCATTCGCCATCTTTTCAAAGCGAATTGGATCCTCTCCACCTTCTCCAGTATTTGATTTACCACCAATACGGTTCATTGCGATGGCTAAAGTGGTATGTGCTTCGTAAGAAATAGACCCAAATGACATTGCACCCGTAGCAAAACGCGCTAAAATGTTTTCCACCGGTTCTACTTCATCGATCGAAATAGCCTTGCTAGATTTGAATTTCAATAAACCACGTAAAGTGATCGATTTCTTGCTTTGATCATCAATTAATTGCGCATACTTTTTGTAAACCGAATAATCATTCAGTTTTGTTGCTTGCTGCAATAAGTGAATAGTAGCCGGATTAAATAAGTGCTCCTCTCCTCTTTGTTTCCATTGGTAGATACCGCCTACTTCTAATTTAGGAGATTCTTGCTTCAATAATTGATAACCAGATGAATGCTTGATTAGGGCTTCTTTGGCAATCGTATCTAGGCTAATACCGCCAATACGAGAAATAGAGCCACTAAAATAGGTATCTACTACCTCTTTACCTAAACCTAGAATTTCAAAGATCTGAGCTCCCTGGTACGACTGTAATGTCGAAATACCCATCTTAGAGAAGATCTTCAATAACTCCCCGTTCACCGCCTTAATATAGTTGTATTCTAGTTTATCGTAGCTTAAATCCTTGTTAACGAAACCTTGATCCTTCATCGCTTTGATCGTTTCAAAAGCCATATATGGATTTACTGCGCTCGCTCCGTAACCGATTAAGGTGGCATAATGGTGGGTTTCCCACACATCACCCGCTTCGATAATAATGCCTACTTTGGCTCTTTTCTTCGTACGAATCAAATGATTATGTACCGAAGCCAAGGCTAATAAAGACGGAATAGGCGCATGAGAACTATCAATTCCACGGTCAGTCAATAAGATGATCGAATAGCCATCATCTACCGCATCTTCTGCGTATTGATTAATGCGGTCCAAAGCCTTCTTCAACACACCTTCGTCCTCAGAAGCACGGAAAGTCATGTGAATGGATTTCGTTTGGAAATTTTCATGGTCAATCCAACGAATTTTCTCCACTTCTTTATTGCGCAATACCGGTTGTTGAATTTCGATTTGACGGCAATGTGTAGGGCTTTCCTCTAAAAGATTCGATAATCCACCTATGTCAGATAAAAGCGACATGACCATCCGCTCACGAATAGGGTCGATTGGAGGATTTGTTACCTGCGCAAATAATTGCTTGAAGTAAGAAGAAAGATGTTGCGCTTTTTCAGATAAAACAGCCAAGGGCGTATCAATACCCATAGAGCCTAAAGCTTCTTTACCTGTTTCAGCCATTTGAGCTAAAACGATGCGGATATCTTCAGTTGTAAAACCAAAGATTTGCTGTCTCGACACTAATTCAATCGCCTTCGGTTGTCTGTATTCAGAACCTGCCTCAGGTAAATCTTCTACACGAATTTTATTATTTACAAGCCACTCTCCATAAGGCTGTTGTTGGCAAATTTTCTCTTTTAATTCTTCGTCCGGTATAATACGACCTTGCTCCATGTCTACTACGAACATTTTACCAGGTTGTAAACGACCTTTGGAAACAATCGTGGCTGGATCTAAATCCAAAACACCCGCCTCAGAGGCCATAATCACGTGATCATCCGAAGTTACCCAATAACGAGAGGGACGTAAACCATTTCTGTCTAATGTGGCTCCGATCATTTTGCCATCCGTGAATGAGATACTCGCTGGGCCATCCCATGGCTCCATCATCGCAGCATGGTATTCGTAGAAGTCCTTTTTGTACTTCTCCATACTCTCATTTCCATCCCACGCTTCTGGAATTAACATCATCATTACGTGTGGTAACGAGCGCCCTGTTAAGTACAATAATTCTATGGCGTTATCTAAAATAGCTGAATCTGATTGTCCTAAGCTACAAACTGGAAGAATCATATCTAATTCTTCTTGTGTAAAGTATTTGCTAGAAAACAAAGCAGATTGCGCTTGCATCCAAGATGAATTACCTTTCACGGTATTGATTTCCCCGTTGTGCGCAATGAAGCGGAAAGGCTGCGCTAATTTCCACTCTGGGAAGGTATTCGTAGAAAATCGAGAATGTACGATGGCCAAAGCCGAAGTAAAGTTCTCCTGAAATAAATCTAAGAAATAACCCGGCACCTGCATGGTCGTTAACATACCTTTATAAATAATGGTACGGCAAGACAAAGAAGCGAAGTAGAATTTATTATTTAAACCTGAAATAGTCTCATTTAATAACTTAGCAACATATTGTCTGAAAACGTAAAGCTTTCTTTCAAAATCAATTTCCGAGGCGCAATCTGCCGGTCTTTCAATGAATAACTGTTGAATTGACGGTTCTGCATTACCTGAATCTGCTCCTGTGATCTCCGAATTATCCACAGGTACGATTCTATATCCTAAAATGCGCAAACCTAATTTCTTCGACTTGCGTTCGATCACTTCTTTACATTCCTTAATTAAGGTTTCATCTTTCGGGAAAAACACCATTCCTACCCCATAGTTGCCTAAAGAAGGCAAAGCGAAACCTAAAGAACTTGTTTCCTCTAAGAAGAATTCGTGAGGAAGTTGCACCAAGACTCCTGCGCCATCACCCGAATTCGGGTCACAACCACAGGCACCTCTGTGATCCATGCGAATCAACATTTTGATTGAATCTTGTACAATGCGGTGCGATTTTATGCCTTTTAAACTGGCTACGAATCCAATACCACATGCGTCGTGTTCAAATTCTTTTCTGTACAAACCTACTTCATTCGGATTTCTCATAGGAAACTATAAATATTCTAATATAAACAATAATGAATCGAAAACGGCTAAACCTGATTGTTAAGTCATTTCAGATAGATAATATACCTAATTTCAAATTTAATTAAAAATAAATTTGGCAAAACGATCTATTGACAAAATATTCTTCTGATTTGAAATAATCAGAAATGTAACACAAAAAATCTTGTTATAATGCTATTTTAATCGTAATCATCTCCATAGGATTCCGTAAATTCGCTCTCCCCTTCCGTATCATCCTCATCTTGGAACTCATTTTCCAAGTCATTTAGATAAATGGCGTCTACCCCTTCTTGCACGGTATTTAACAAGGTCAAATTTTCCATTTTTGCGGCCTCTAATCTCTCCGCCATAGCATCGTTTTTAGTGACTACCACAAAGAGTCCCCCTTCGTTCGTGCAAATTTTAGTTCCCTTGCGAATCGCAGACACGCCATAACCATCTAACTCTGCCGTTTTTGACAAGTTTAAGATCATGTTAGCGTAGTCTTTTTTAAATAAAAGACGAATCGCATTTTCTAATTCTTCAGAATTAGCGGCTCCTAATTGTTCTGCCTTCCAATCAATAACGGCATAACTTTCGTTTTGTTCGAGTTGAAATGAATTTATATTAGACATGTTGCAAATACTGGATGGTGTTAGTGTAAATACGGTTATAAATATCTTCTTGTGGCTCTTTCTTAAATGTTAAGCCGGTAATTTCTTCAAATAAAAGGATATAGCGATCGGAGATTTGCTGCACGAACTCATCCGTAATCGTAGGAATGCTTTGCCCCTCTTTGCCTTGAAAACCATTAGCAATGAGCCACTCACGTACAAATTCTTTGGATAATTGCTTTTGAGGTTCTCCTTTCGCAAATAATTCCGCATAGGGTGCTTTGTAAAAATACCGAGATGAATCAGGCGTATGGATTTCATCCATTAACATGATTTTACCATCATAAAGCCCGAATTCATATTTTGTATCTACTAAAATAAGGTTTTTGTCCGCTGCCATTTCTTGCCCTCTTTGAAATAAGCGATGCGTGATAGCGCACAATTCATCCATGTGCTCTTTTGAAACAATACCTTGCTCGATTATCGCTGCCACAGAGATATCCTCATCGTGTCCTTCACTTGCTTTTGTGGTAGGCGTAATAATAGGTGCGGGTAATTGCTGATTTTCGACGAGACCCTCTGGTAGGGTGACACCACAAACAACGCGTTTGCCAGCTTTGTATTCTCTCCAAAGATGTCCCACTAAATACCCCCGGATCACCATCTCGATCGCAAAAGGTTCACATTTTAAACCAAAGGCCGCATTCGGGTCCGGGGTAGCCAAAAGCCAATTAGGCACAATGTCTGCCGTTTTTTGTAAAAAATAACTGGCAATTTGATTTAATACTTGCCCCTTAAATGGAATTAACTTTGGTAATACAACATCAAAGGCAGAGATACGATCTGATGTAATCATTAATAAATGATCTCCTATTCCATACACATCGCGTACTTTTCCTTTATAGAAAGACGTTTGATTGGGAAAATGATAAGGGGCTGGATTCATGGTGGGACTAATTAATAGATAAGATTTTTCTGCTTCTTCTTCATTAAATCAAGTAAAGATAAAGCTTCTTGCGTATTTATTTTTTGACTTTGGCTGATCATTTGAGCCGAATTAGATTGTTTCTTTAATTTGTTCTGAGGAAAATTGATTGTGTACAATTCGAACACCTTCACTAAGGTATCCACATTCCCATTTTGAATGATAGAGCGATGTAAATCAGCATATCCCTCCTTGGAATTTCCATTCAATGCCATGTAATAACTATACAAGATATCGTTATTAATGCTTTGGTCTTTAATCAAAATAAGTTTCGTCTGATTCGAATGTTGATGTGTCTTTAACTTTAATACCGCGATGAGGTGTTCTATTTCAGGATTAGTGAAAAGGCTTAATTTTTGAATAGATTCCGCGTTGTGTAAGGCTTTTTTATATTGGTGTGTGGCAATTTGCTTATTTAACTGCGTGATTTGGGCGTTATACTCCTCGGATGATTTAGCGAATAAACCATCATAAAATAGAAGGAAGAGATAAAACAAGGTGGAGAACATCTATATTTTAATGGCTTTGGCTGTAAATACACTATCTATAAACATCAAAATCAAAAGTAAAATTACTAAATATAATCGCACATAAGAGCTCCCAATCAGGTTATTTAGGCTATTGTTAGAAAAGAGAGTGGACCTATTATTTTCTCCTGAACTGAGTTGCCATCGCTCATTTTTAAACACATACACCAGAAATTGATCCTCCTTAGGAGTAATTTGAGGACGATTTGCCCACAAGCGTTTAGGGTGCGTCATCGTAGATTCATGCGCCCGTTCAACTAAATTCAAGAACGATTCACGATTTGTACTTGGAATCACTTGAAGGAATTGATTTTTGAGGGCATCATAGATGGTTAATTGATAGGTTCCATTTTCGGGCATTTCATTCACTTTTTCTAGTAGTGAATTCCAGATTAAACTAGAGCTATTGGAGGAAATGACAAGCAAGGTGGCGTTCCCTTTTTGGCCTCTAAAATCTTTTTGTTGTTTACTGCTGATCGTATAAAAACACAGTAATAAGAAGGTAATTAGCAGGATGAAACGAAGAAGATACTTAAAAACAAGTACGCGGGAAATTTGGAAAACTTTTCCTTTCGCTACAAAGTATTTATAGCTGATCAACAAGGTTGATCCTATAAATATAAGAACCAATAAAATAGCTATTTCCTTTAAATTCATAAAAGGGGGTAAATTCAATTAAAATTAAATTGCTATTTTTACAATTCTATCAAAAATAGCATGGATATATTAAAAAGTAAGCGTCTCGATCACTTAAAGTATGAAATTCGTGGACCAGTTTATGACAAAGCGTTAGCTCTTCAAAACCAAGGTTACAAGATCACCTCCTTAAATATCGGTAACCCCGCCGCCTTTGGCTTTGAGACTCCTGACGAGATTGTTCACGATATTATCGTAAATATACGAAATGCGCAGGGATATGTTGATTCTCGGGGACTTTTTGCGGCCCGTAAAGCGGTTATGCAATACTACCAAAACCTGGGAGTCAAGAATATTTTGATAGAAGATATTTATATCGGTAATGGGGTGAGTGAGTTAATCTCCTTAGTCATGACAGCTTTGCTAAATTCCGATGACGAAGTTTTGATTCCTTCCCCTGATTATCCACTTTGGACGACTGTAGCAGGTCTTGCTGGAGGAAAAGCTGTGCATTATATTTGTGATGAAGCAAACGAATGGGCTCCTGATCTGGTAGACATGGAAGCTAAAATCACTGCTAAAACGAGAGCGATTGTCCTCATTAACCCGAATAATCCGACGGGCGCAGTTTACTCAGAAGAAACGGTTAAGCAGGTGGTGGCATTAGCTGCGAAGCATCAGTTAGTGCTTTTTGCAGATGAAATCTATGACAAGATTTTATTTGATGGCACAACTCATCACACAGCAGCAGGTTTATCTGACGACATTTTAATCATTACGATGGGTGGCCTTTCTAAGAATTACCGAGCTGCCGGTTTTAGAGGCGGATGGATGATTTTAACGGGGGCAAAACACAAGGCAAAATCGTATATCGAGGGATTGAACTTTTTGTTTAGTACGCGTTTGTGTGCGAATGTAATTACCCAATACGGTATTCAAACGGCCTTAGGGGGCTACCAGTCCATTAATGATTTAGTGGCTAAAGAAGGACGTTTAAATCGTCAAATGAATTTAGCTTACGAACGGATCAATGCTATTGACGGGGTAAGTGCAGTGAAACCGAAAGGTGCTTTGTATTTATTTCCTAAGATTGATTTATCGAAATTTACGTTTGAAGATGACAATCATTTTGTGATGTCCTTATTAGAAGAGCAAAAAATTCTAGTGGTAGGCGGGCAAGGTTTTAATTTCAAAGGAAATGATCATTTTAGAATTGTCTTTCTTCCTCATGTAGAACAATTAGGGGTGGCTTTAGATAAAATTGCCCTTCACTTTGAAAATTACCGCAAATGATTTTTAACCAATTTTCTCGGAAGCAAAAGTTGTTTATTTTTCTTTTTGGGATATTCCTAACGAATGCGATTGTTGCAGAGATTATTGGGGTTAAAATTGTGAGTATTGAACGTACGCTTGGTTTTTCACCTTTACATTGGGCTACACCTTGGGGAGATTTTTGGGATTTGAATCAAACTGCGGGGGCGTTAAACTGGCCTCTCGTTTTTATCACTTCGGATATCATTAATGATTATTTCGGTAAAAAAGGAGTTCGATTCATTTCTTTTACCACCGCCCTATTCGTCGCTTTTTCTTTTTTTATTATTTATACAGCCACCTTGTTAGTTCCAGCGGATTTTTGGGTCGAGGTAAATAAAGGAACGGAGAATTTCAATATCAATTTAGCTTTTGCTCGTATATTCCGTCAAGGATTAGGAATTATTTTAGGTTCCTTATCGGCCTTTTTAGTGAGTCAAATTATCGATGCTTTGGTTTTTGAGAAGATTAAATCCCGGACGGGGTCTAAGCATATCTGGTTGAGAGCGACAGGATCGACATTAATTTCTCAATTGATTGATAGTGTGTTGGTGATAGGAATAGCCTTCTACGTGTTTGGCAATTGGACTTTTGCCCAATGGATGAATGTTTCGTTCAATAATTACTTCTATAAGTTTATCGTGGCCATTCTTTTTACGCCCTTACTTTATGTGGCGCATTGGGCCATAGAAAAGTATTTAGCTCAAGATAAAGCGCTTTAAATTATCTGCTATTACAGCCGTTGATATACCTACATTGAGTGATTCTGCTTCACCAAAGGCAGGAATTGTGATACGCTCATCCAATAGTTCCATAATTTCTTCGCGTATACCATTCGATTCATTTCCTAAAATGATAAACCCTTTTTCAGGAAACTGGTACTGGTGGATATTTTCGCCATGTAAAACAGCTCCTATCTTCTTGATTTCCGGATGCTTTTGAAAGAAGTCTGGTAAATCTACATAGGTGAATTCAATTCGAGAAAATGAGCCCATGGTGGAGATGATCACTTTGGGATTATAGAACTCCGTACAATCCGAAGAGAGTACCAGTTGTTTAAATCCATACCAATCGCAAATGCGAATGATTGTACCTAAATTTCCTGGATCTCTAATGCCGTCTAACACAATGGTGTAGCGTTCCTTAATCTGAAATGTGGGGAATTTCTTTTGTTGTACGACGGCAAGACCTATTTGGTTGTTGATTAAAGTGCTCAACTTTTGCAGTTCATCGCCTTCCACCCTATAAATTGGTGCTTTCGTTTGCTTACTTAATTGATCCACTAACTGATTTTGAGCCGTATGAAGGACAAAGAAATCAATCACAAAATCAGACTTGACTAATTCTAACAAAGACTTCTCCCCTTCTACTAAAAATAAATCATTCTCTTTTCTACCTTTTTTAGAATGTAGGGAATTAATTAACTTTATTTGTTTATTAGTTAGCATCTCTTGAAAAATCAATTCATTTTCGGTTTTATTGTACTCAGTTTTGGCCTTCTATCCTGTGGTCAATACCAGGCTTTTGAAATACCGAATCCCATCATCAATCAAATTAATATAAACGGGAATCGACAAATTTCGACGACTGAATTGCGATCCAATATTATCGGTGTTAAAAATTCTTACCGCCGTCTATTACCTGCAAAATTATACACTTATCTGGGCATAAAAAGGAAAAGAAAAGATTCTCTCGAAATTAAACCCAGTTTTATCCAATTCTTTAAATCTCCTAATCCTACGTATAGTCCCATTTGGCTGTCAAACAACCTCACGCAAATCCAGCGCTATTACCGGGAAAATGGCTTTTTGAAGGCTAACATTAAGCCTCAGGTAGATACACTAGGTCACTTAGTGAATGTTTCTTTTCAAATAACAGAAGGCGAGCCAAGTTATTTTACTAAGGAAGATTCCGTTTCCGTGGACAACCCTATTTTAGCGGAACATGTTCAATCCTATTTAAGAGAGAATAGCATTATCCGACGCATGGCGCGACTTCAACTCGGATTGTTGAAAAAGGAAAAGGAGCAATTAAGTCATCATTTGCGCAATGAAGGCTATTATTATTTTTCGCCGGACGCTGTAGGTATTCGGTTAAATGATTTAAAGGATTCTACCTTAGGTCATATTTCGCTGTTTTATAAAATACCCGAATTCAAGAACCATAACGTAATTGCAAATTATGATCGATTGTACCGCATAGGGGTTCCGGAATTTAGTATTTCTGATCCCTTTGGTAACCCCGCAGAGCACCCACCTTTAAAAGGTTTAACTAAGTTGATCCATTTAAAAGAAGATGATTTGTATTCTGTTGACTTATTCAATCAAAGTTTAAAGAATATTTATTTGACAGATCAATTTAAAACGGTTTCCATTCGTTTTGATACCACGAGAACGAGGTTATTTCCTAAAATTGAGCTATTCCAAAACGAGAAGTATAATTTCAGTTCTGAATTAGGGGGAAGCGTATTTAGAGGTATTCCTGGCCCATTTTTGACGAACTCCTTTAAAGTGAGGCGTTTATTTTCAAGTTTAGACTACTTTGATTTCTCCACTAGAATAGGCTACGAAGCCCAATCCGGATTCATCAATACAACGGACACCCGTAATAACTTAGAATTAAATGTATCCGCTTCCATTAACTTTCCCACGCTTTACTTGCCGCAAGTTTTGATTAGTAAATTAGGGTCTTATTATGGTGCCAAAACTTCCGTGGGTGTGGGTTTTGACTTCATAAACCGTCCTGAATACCAGCGTACTAACTTGAATTTGTTTCAACGTTACACGTGGCAAAAGAGTGAATACAGCTTCTTCACTTTTTCGCTAATCAACCTAAATTTATTGAATACCATTTATCCGGAAACTTCCACATCTGATGCCTTTAAGACTTATTTGGAAGAATTAAAGGGCAAAGGGAATAATTTGTACCGAAGTTTCAACCCCAGTTTTGTGAGTAGTGTTTCCTTTCAATATGTCTACCGCGATTTATTACCGAGCAATGAATTGAAAAATGGGAAAATTTTTCAAATAGGACTAGAATCAGGTGGTTCCACGCTAAATCTATTGCCTAACCATAAATTCAGTTTTGTAACAGACTTGCTGAATAGTGGTCAGGATATTCAATTTTATCGGTTCCTTCGGCTAAATTTTGATTACCGCAAGTACAAAATGCTAGGGCGTAATCAGAAATCTCAAATTGCCTTTAAACTTTTAGGAGGTGTCGCTTATGCTTATGGTGATGAAAATGAGTATCAATTACCGTATGAGAAGAACTTTTTCATTGGTGGCCCTTCCAGTGTGAGAGCTTGGAAACCAAGACGTTTAGGCCCCGGTTCCTATGTTTCTACCTCTAATTTAGTGGAGCAGCCTGGAAGTATCTTATTAGAATCCTCTCTTGAGTATCGCTTTAAATTATTCCCCTTATTTGGCCAAATGAATGGGGCCTTCTTCGTCGACGCTGGTAATGTCTGGAATATGACACAGGGAAACACGGATCCAAGTACTCAATTTCATTTAAATGATTTCTATAATCAGATTGCGGTGGGAACAGGTTTTGGGCTTCGGTGGGACTTCGATTTTTTCTTATTGCGACTTGATTTAGCTACGAAAGTCATTAATCCGGCTAACCCTGTAAATCAAAAATGGGTTCTGCCACGCACTTCTTTCGAAGGAGGACAAAACCCAATTGAGTATAATATTGGTATTGGCTATCCTTTTTAAGGATTATTTACGTGCCATAACCTTCATTGCTTTCGCTACAATTGCTTCTGCATTTAAGCCGTATTTTTCCATTAATTCAGCTGGCTTTCCTGATTCTCCGAAAGAATCATTAACCCCTACGAATTCCATGGGCGTAGGATGATTCATGGCTAAATATTGAGCCACTGAATCCCCTAATCCACCATTGTATTGGTGCTCTTCAGCCGTTACCACACAACCTGTCTTCTTAACAGAAGCTAAGATGGCTTGAACATCTAAAGGCTTAATTGTATGAATATTAATCACCTCTGCTTTGATGCCTTTCTCTAATAATGATTCAGCCGCTTGAATGGCCTCCCACACTAAATGACCAGTCGCTAAAATCGTCACATCGGTCCCTTCTACTAAATGTAAAGCCTTACCGATTTCAAATTTCTGATCTTCAGGTGTAAATACCGGAACCACAGGACGACCAAATCGTAAATAGACTGGTCCTTCGTAATCTGCAATAGCGATTGTTGCAGCCTTAGTTTGGTTGTAATCACAAGGATTAATAACCACCATTCCTGGTAACATCTTCATTAAGCCGATATCTTCCAAAATCTGGTGCGTTGCTCCATCCTCTCCAAGTGTTAAACCTGCGTGTGAACAACAGATCTTCACGTTCTTTCCTGAATAAGCAACTGATTGACGAATTTGGTCATATACACGACCCGTTCCAAAGTTCGCAAAGGTCGTCGCGTAAGGAATGAAACCACCTAAGGTTAAACCCGCAGAGATGCCAATCATGTTCGCTTCCGCGATACCAGTTTGGAAAAAACGCTCTGGGCTATTCTTGATAAATCCTTCTAATTTCAATGAACCAATTAAATCAGCGCACAATGCGACCACTTTAGGGTTATGCTGACTTAAATACTCCATACCAGCTCCAAAACCCGAGCGTGTATCTTTTTTTGTTTCGTAGGTAAATAATGCCATTTCTCTCTTATTAATAATCGCCTAAAGTTTCTTCTAATTGCGCTAACGCGTCTTGTAATTGTTGGTCATTAGGTGCTACACCATGCCATTTATGCGAATACATCATGAAGTCTACACCCGCACCCATTTCCGTCTTCATGATAATCATGATAGGAGATCCTTTACCTAATTCAGCTTTGGCCTTATTCAATGTATTTTGAATATCCTCCGCATTGTTTCCGTCCATACGCATCACATTCCAACCGAATGCTTTGTATTTCGCTTCTAAATCACGGTTGCTCATTACCTTCTCTGTAGGACCATCGATTTGCTGGCCATTTTCATCAATAAAAGCAATCAAATTGTCCACTTTGTGATGAGGAGCATACATCGCTGCTTCCCAAACCTGGCCTTCATTTTGCTCACCATCACCCATCAAACAGAAAACAGTAGACTTGTCTCCATTCAATTTCTTTGCTTGAGCAGCTCCGATGGCCACGCTAAGACCTTGTCCTAAAGAACCAGATGCAATACGAATACCTTCTAAGTGTTCGTGTGGAGTTGGGTGTCCTTGAAGACGAGTGTCTATTTTTCTAAACGTAGCTAATTCAGCCGTAGGGAAATAACCACGACGCGCTAATACGCTGTAGATTAAGGGTGAAATGTGTCCATTTGACAAGAAGAATAAATCTTCATTCGTTCCATCCATGTCAAACACAACTTTTCCAGCAGCGTCTGTTTTCAGATTCATGGTGCTAAAATACAGATCTACTAAAAGATCTGTACAACCTAATGATCCACCTGGGTGACCGGATTGGCAACCGTGAACCATTCTTAAAATGTCTCTACGTACTTGAGAGCTGATTTTTTGTATTTCTTGTGTTTGCATGGTAGGTGATTAGTGAATTTGAGAACTGTGGTTCTTGGTATCCACTTTTTCAATAATATCAGTAATAATTCCGTTTTCGTCGATAATAAAAGTAGTTCTAGCTACTCCCATGTATTGTTTGCCGTACATCGATTTCTCAACCCATACGCCAAAAGCTTCCGCTAATTGATGATCAGGGTCAGATAAAAGAGGGAAAGCTAAATTGTATTTTGCTTTAAACTTCGTGTGAGAGGCATTGCTATCAATACTCACTCCTACTACCTGAAATCCTTTGGCTTTAAGTGCCTCTAAATTTTCATTTAAATTGCAGGCCTGAGCGGTGCAACCAGGTGTATTATCTTTGGGATAAAAATACAAGACTATTTTCTTTCCACTCGGGATAGCAAAATTGTTTCCGTCAGAGTCCACCATGGAAATGGTAGGAGCTGCATTACCTATTTGTAGTTTCATATTATGATATAGCTAATTCAAATAAGGGAGATCCTTCCAAAGCACCAGTTAATACATCTCCAATGGCTACAGGACCTACACCCGCAGGCGTACCGGTAAAAATATAATCACCTGTCTTTAGCGTAAAATACTTGGAGACTTCTTCAATCAACTCAGCGACATTCCAAATCATCAATTCAGAATTTCCATCCTGCACTAATGCTCCGTTTTTATGTAGTGTAAAATGAATAGGATTTTCAAGAACAGCGGGATTGAAAGGTTGCATAGCACTGACAAATGCAGAGCCATTAAAAGCTTTCGCTTTTTCCCACGGTAAACCTTTCTCTTTTAACTTACTTTGCACATCTCTAGCTGTAAAGTCAATCCCTAAGCCAAACGAATCGATGTACTTGTGTGCAAATTTTGCTTCTATATTTTTGCCCACTTTGCCTATCCTAAATACTAACTCGAGTTCGTAATGAACATCTGAGGAGAATTTAGGATAGTAAAAGTGACTATTTGCATCAATTAAAGCCGTATCAGGCTTCAGAAAGACCACTGGTTCTGTTGGTCTTTCATTCGATAATTCTGTAATATGATCTACGTAATTACGACCGATGCAAATAATTTTCATGGCTTATTTCAATACTTCTGATACTAAACGAGCGGCATCTTTTAATAAAACAGCAGAGAATACTTTCAAGCCTGAGTTATTAATGATCGCAGCACCTTCTTCTGCATTGGTTCCTTGAAGACGAACAATAATTGGGATATTGATTTCACCAATATTTTTGTAAGCCTCTACTACCCCATTAGCCACACGATCACAACGCACAATACCGCCAAAGATATTGATCAAGATGGCCTTTACATTAGGGTCTTGTAGGATAATGCGGAAACCAGCTTCTACCGTTTTAGCATTAGCTCCGCCTCCTACATCTAGGAAGTTAGCGGGATCTCCACCAGATAATTTAATAATATCCATAGTAGCCATTGCTAAACCAGCTCCGTTTACCATGCAACCTACGTTACCATCTAATTTAACGTAGTTCAAATCGTTTTCAGAGGCTTCAACCTCTAAAGGATCCTCTTCTTCTATATCGCGTAAAACGGCTAAATCTTTGTGACGGAATAATGCGTTATCATCTAAGTTTACTTTTGCATCTACCGCTAAGATTTTGTC
>JBJTMW010000146.1:0-10524 GCA_046070715.1 Aquirufa sp.
TGAAGGGATTCAGCGACTTGTAACTCGGTCGAGTGATCCGGGAAGACAGGGCGAATGAGATCGACTGAGAAGGAGAAATGGGATGAACTAACGATAGCGACGGGAAAAGATTCACATAATTTTGATGCACGTCACCGGCAACTTCAGTGGCTTCCAGGCGCAGACCGGCATTCAGATCAACTGAACGCGATTTTCGCGCAAAAGAAACATAGGCCGCTTGAACGTGCTCTTCGTACCTAAAACCATTGGAACGAACACCATCTTTGACATACAAACCATCCTTCTGTTTTTCATACAAGAATGAATTTTCGAAAAAGCGCGAATTGAATTTGAAGCCATATTCCAGCGAGAATTTTTTCGAAAAGGACTTAGTCCAGTCCCCTTGTAAAAGTAAAGTCGAGTTTGCGCTGGAGGCAGACGAACGCTCATTGCGAACGGGGATGTTTGGATTAGGAGTGTCAAAATCCCCGTAAAAATAGTGCTGATAGAATTGATTCGCGTCTGATCCCTGGTTTTGGATCCATAAAAAATCAATCTTTCCGTTCGCGCTAGGGCTATAAGATAGGTTCAAGTCAAAGCCTACATCGCGCCCCTGCTTGTACGCATCGCGGGCGTAAAAGCGGTCTGCAGCGTAGCTGAATTCGCTTTTATTATATCGCACTTCCGAATTGTGATCAGACGATAAACGGCCAATAAATGAAATGCCGAAAGTCCTGTCCTTGCTGAAAGTAAAGATTGAATTTAGTCGAATGGATTGATTGTAGTCACGGTTGATTTCGTTCGTGGTTTGGGCGATTTGAGAAAAGCCAAATGGGCTTGGATTTTCGCGGTAAAGGAATTGGTAATTGTTGCGGATGTTTTGGCGTAAATTCAAGTCTACCAAATGCGTCCAACGCTTATACCCTTTTGCATAGGTAGCCGAAATCGCATATTTGTCATTCGTTCCCAGGTTTGAATTCAGCCGTAAAGATTCCGTCTTCGAGCCTTTCTTTAAAATAATATTCAAGATTCCTGAGCTTCCTTCTGCGGAATATTTTGCCCCAGGATTCGACATAATTTCGATGCGATCGATTTGATCAGCAGGATAAAGACTCAAGGCATTTGCCCGAGAGGAACTTAAAATCCCGGCTGGTTTTCCATCGAAATAAATCGTGAGATTCTGATTTCCCCGGTAATTTACATTCCCATCGCTGGTCACATAGATAGAGGGAATGTTGTTTAAAACGTCGTAAAGATTTCCTCCTAAATTCGTCAAATTCGCCCCCACCTGATACACTTTTTTCAAAGGATCACTGGTAAACTCCGAGCGAATGCCGTTTACCCGAACCTCTTTCAACGTATCTTTCTGTGCAAAGGCAAAGAACGGGAAAAGTAACAGGAGAATTTTATGCATCTAAGTCAAGGGATCCGGACTCATTCTCTTTGGAAAAATAATACACCCGCAATTGTGCAATTCCACGCTGGTAATCAACTTTAACGACCTGCACCTTGTGAATCGGATACCCGGTACGCTCCGTTAAATCTTTCAATAAATCCGCGCGCTCCATGGGTTTGATTAAACCTAGGTTATCATAATTCAAGACTTGGTAATTCTCGTGTGTCAGCGACAAGGTACGGCCTAACAAAAAGGTCATCGCCACTAACACCGAATTAGCCACCAAAAGCATCTCAATATTCACTAAAGAGGCCAAAGAGTTGATAATTCCCAGCGTCACCACTAAGAAAAAATAACCCATTTCACCGATCGGAACTGTCACTGTTCTATAGCGAAACATCGAAAAAAGCGCAAATAATCCGAAGGCAAAACCAAACTTCAAATCAGCCTCCGCTAACAAATAACAGAGCACAAAAAGAATGGTATTAAATAAGAAAAAGGTGAAAAAGAAGTCGTTATTCCGGTATTTGGGATAATAAATAAAGCGCACGACGATGAACGTAAACAGTAAATTCAGGGCGTAACGAATCAAAAAAGTTTCTAGCATTTGTTCTTATTTATCTTCAAATATAACCATTTCCATTTATCTGCCCTATTCGCCTTTTCATCAATTTGAAAAGCGCATTCATCGACTCCTGATAAAAATCAGTTATTAAACGCAGAATTATGCCTAAATTTCTACTATAAAACCCTTAAATAGCATGGAAAACAAAATCAAACGCCACCAGTTTTTGAAATCATTGGGCTTAAAAGGCGCGTCACTTTTAGCCGTTTATTGTGGAGCTTCGGCTCTTTCTTCTTGTTCAAACGAATCTGTTACACCAGCCAGCAATGTGGATTTTACCTTAGACCTCAGCAACGCAGCCTATTCAAAACTAAATACTGTGGGAAATTACGTCATCGCTAATGGGGTGGTCGTAGCGCGCGTTTCAAGCACCAGCTTCGCCGCAGTCACCCAAGTTTGCTCCCATGAAGGCCGCGCAAATGTGATATACAGTGGTGGCGGTTTTTATTGCACGGTTCACGGAGCTACTTATTCCACGACCGGAACGGGCACAAACTCTACCGGATCAAGAGGGATCAAAGCCTACCAAACTACCTTAGCTGGAACTAGCCTACACGTATTCTCGTAATGAAAAAACTACTCTTATTTCTTCTTTTCAGCACCCCTCTTTTTGCTCAGGATGACCTTTTGGACATGTTGAATAAAGAAGATGCGAAAAAGGTGACTTATACCCAAGCTACCTTCAAAGGAACGCGCTTAATCAATGGCCAAACCATCGAGACGATCGCGAAACAGCATTTGAATTTTTGGATTTCTCACCGTTTCGGTGCCGTGAATAGTGGATTTATCAACAACTTTTTCGGGCTAGACGAAGCGCGCATTCGCCTCGGTTTGGAATATGGTTTGACGGATGATTGGTTAATCGGGGCGGGGCGTTCGAGCATCGAAAAAACCTACGATGTGTACACTAAATACAAACTTTTGAAGCAGTCGAACAAAATGCCAGTGACCCTCAGTTTGTATGGAGGCGCGAGCACGAATACTATGAATTCGGGTTATACGATGGAATCGGGCACGGTGATGCACTATTCGACTGATTTGCAAAGACAGTCCTATGTGGGCCAGGTATTAATCGCTCGGAAATTCGATGATAAATTATCCTTGCAATTGATGCCCACGTTTTTACACAACAATAAGGCGGAGAGTGTTAATTTCGAGAATAATCAGATCGCGATGGGTTTAGGCGGGCGGTATAAATTAACGAATCGATTAAGTTTGTCGTTTGAATATTACAAGAATTTAGTAGACAAGAAGGCGTATCTAGCCAAAGTCGGTACACCCTACCCCTACCAGGATTCATTCGCTCTAGGATTTGATATTGAAACGGGAGGACACGTCTTTCAGCTTCATTTCAGTAATTCCCGCGGCATGATCGAAAAACATTTTATCGGCCAAACCCTGGGCACCTGGGACAATGGCGATATCTTTTATGGCTTTAATATGGCCAGAACATTCAGTTTAGAACCTAAGAAAAAATGAAAAAAATACTCCTGTTAGCTCTTTTATTTGTTGGATTCCAGTCCAAAGCACAGCTATTTATCACCACGAATGGGGAGGTTTCTTTCTTCTCCAAAACCCCCATGGAAGATATCGAAGCCCTCAATAAAAATGTTTCCAGCATCATCAATACCGCAACAAACGAAGTAGCGGTTCAAATGCGCATCACGAATTTTGTGTTCCCTAATAAATTGATGCAGGAACACTTTAATGAGAATTATTTGGAAAGCGAAAAATTCCCTTCTGCTACGTTTAAAGGGAAAATTAAGGAAACGGTCGACTTATCCGTTCCGGGCACTTACCCCATCTCCGCCTCCGGGTCTGCTACCATTCACGGTGTGACACGTCCCATTGAATTGAAAGGGACGATCGTTTCCACTGGTTCCGGGCTGTCCTTAACTTGTCAATTTGAGGTGAAGCTGGTGGATTATAAAATTGATATTCCGAAGATTGTGTTTGCCAAAATCGCGGAGGTCATCAAGGTTTCAGCTAAAATGAACTACACGAAAAAATGAAAAGACTAGGGATTTTCGCGGTTATTGTCCTGGTTTTGTCCTGTTTGAATGACAAAAACCAACCCTCCCCTGTATCGATTGTAACCGATACAAACACGGGAACGGTAAGCAATCCGAGCACTCCTGCCGTTGTAACTTGCAGCCCTGATACCGTTTATTTCAATCAAACCATTCTTCCGCTAATCACATCCAATTGCGCCATGAGCGGCTGCCACGATGCAATTAGTCACAAAGAAGGTGTCATTTTAACCGACTATACCCATATCAGAGCCTACAGCTCGACTACAAACCCGGCTGGAAGTACCCTTTACAGAAGTATCGTTACAGGGTATATGCCGCCCAAAGGACCTTTGGCCTCTACCCAAATGGCGTCTTTACTAAAATGGATGCAACAAGGGGCGAAAAATAATTCTTGCGTGGCTTCCGGAAACTGTGTGGCCACCAATGTGAGCTTTGCAAATACGGTTTTACCCACTTTAAGAACCAATTGCACCGGCTGCCACAGTGGAACCACTCCCTCCGCAGGTATCGATTTAAACTCCTACGCGACCGTAAAAGTCCAAGCGGCCAACGGCAAATTAGTGGGTTCCATCTCGCATGCGGCCGGCTATATTGCGATGCCTTCTGCGACTGTGAGCCTGAGCGCTTGTGAAATCAGCCAGATAAAAGCCTGGGTAACAGAGGGTACGTTGAATAATTAATTATTCGTAAATTGACAGCAAAAACCAAAAATGAAAGGCCTATTATTCACCTTCAGTATCATTGCCGCTGTCATTGTAACGCTCCTTTTTCCTGAACCCTTTATGGGTTTTGGCGATTTGAAATTCAAAATTTTTATCATTCCCCTGCTGCAAATCATCATGTTTGGGATGGGGTCCACGATGAAAATGAGTGATTTTGCAGAGGTTTTACGCTCACCCAAAGCCGTGATTTTAGGCGTCTTTTTTCAATTTACCATTATGCCCTTTGTGGGCTGGGGCCTCACCCAGCTATTTCAATTCCCGTCTGAAATCGCGGCAGGCATCATTCTGGTGGGTTGCATGCCCTGTGGTTTAGCCTCTAACGTGATGTCGTATCTTGCCAAAGCGAATGTAGCCTTATCCCTCACCCTAACTTCAATCGCTACTCTTTTGGCTCCATTGCTTACGCCCCTATTAATGAAAAATCTAGCGGGGCAATTAATTGAGATCGATCTATGGGCAATGGTTTGGGAAATCAGCAAATTAATCATCCTACCGATTACGGTGGGTGTACTTTATAATCGATTACTGGGATCTCGATTCCAATGGTTTGAAAGAGCCCTTCCCACCATTTCGATGTGGAGCGTAGGTGCCATCGTGGTGATTATTACCGCAAATGGCAGAAATGCGCTGGTGGCTGTGGGTCCCTTATTAGTCCTCGTCTGCTTATTACATAACTTATTTGGCTTTATTTTAGGCTATTGGGGAGGTCGTTTAAGTCAGTTGCCAGAAAAAGATTGCCGGACTATAGCGATTGAAGTAGGGCTCCAAAACGCAGGACTCGCCTCAGGTCTTGCCATGGCCATGGGGAAAGTCGGAACACTGGGATTGCCGGCGGCAATTTTTGGCCCAGTTATGAATATTAATGGTTCCGCGCTGGCGAATTATTGGAAGGGGAAATAAATCGTAAACCAGTTATTTTCCCTAATTTTAAAGATTAACTGTTCTTCATCATACATGAGAAAATTATTTCTCTATCTATTTCTGTTCATTCCATTCATAGCGCGCGCCCAATCGGTGAGTCCGGCGCCTATTATTGCGGGGAATACAGCTACTTCCAAGTGGATTCAATTAGGAAGTGAAGAAAAAACATTTAATACAACTGGATGGGTTCAAATGCCTCCAACCTCAACATCAATAAATAAAACATATAAGTTGAAAGTTGAGGGGACATATGGTGTTGAAAATAACATAAATCATCTAGATGCTGCATTCCAAAGCCCTTTAAGCAGTCAGGTAATTGGGAGTGCCGGAAATACACCACAATTTATTACTTCAAGTACGGATAAATGGAAATTAAATAACAACACACCACCAACGCCTAATAATAACCCTGACTACCAAAGCAATCATATTTACGAGTATTATTTAGGCGCAGGAGATGGGACAAGTAAATATTATTATTCTTTTTCTGACCCAAATTCAATTAGTGACAATTCGATCACAGGAAAGTTAATCTTTACTATTTATTATAATTCTGGCATTGCGCAACTATGCACCGGTGGTACCGTAACGCTAACTACGGGAGCAACATCTGGTACAATTCATTGGTATAAAAACAATGTTGAATTAGGTCAAAACACAACAAGTATCACAGTGAGTGATCCGGGTAATTACACTTCAAGAACTACTATTGGAGGTGTTTTAAGTGAGCCTAGCAATGAAATAAAGGTTGAAAATTTACCTAATCCGTCTGCGACAATAGGTAGCATTCCAAATATTACAAGTAATGATGATAAATTCACATTACCATGGTCAACCCCGTCTTCAGGAACTGACAAATTTTCAATTTATGCTGTACCTAATGCCCTAAATGGATTTCAAGACGTAATTAGTGAGCCATTAACTACCTCACCTATGCCTATAACCATACCTTATGGAAGATATGGGACATTTGATTTCGAACTCATATTCATTAATTCAAGAGCGGGATGTGCTTCTAATCCTATTCCATTCTCAGTAACCATTACACTCGCTCCACCTACGGGTCTTACCTATACTTCTACAAATAGATTTATTGTAAATCAACCTGTTACTCTTTCACCCACTTTCGTAGGTCGGATAGATCAATTCACCATTAATCCCACTACTTTACCACCAGGCCTTAGTTTTAATGCATTTACAGGACAAATAACTGGGACACCTACACAAACTAGCAGTACACAATCCTATACGGTTTCAGGGAGCAACTCGACAGGAACACCTACTACGGCCACTTTCACCATTGCAGTTGTAATACCTCCTCCGGCAGTGACCATATCAACAGGGTCAGAATATGTATTCACTCAATACACGGCAATTAGCCCCATTTCGCCATCGGTCTCAGGTGCTATCCCTCCATATAATTTAGTTGGTATTTTACCAAATGGATTAACCTTTAATTCAACTAATGGAACAATCTCCGGAACCCCACAAGTACCTTTAACTAGAACGAGGTATATTTTGGAAGCGACAAACTCGACTGGAACTACGCAAACAGAAATATTTATAACAGTTCGAATCGCTGCTCCCACAAATTTAGCCTATGTAGTACCGTCTCGTTTTTACACAGGAACTCCCATTACACCTATTTCGCCAACTAATTCTGGTGGAGTCATTTCTTCTTATACTATTGATAGACCACTTCCTGCGGGATTAACATTAGACCCGTCCACAGGAGTTATTTCGGGAACTCCGACAGCCATTGCTGCCGCCACATCCTATGTAATTACAGGAACTAATTCGACTAGTTCGACAAACACAACGATTAATTTTGATGTAGTTATCCCTCCTCCTACTAACCTCTCATATCTAGGAAGTCCTTACCAATATTATCAATTTGTGCCTATAGCAACCTTAACACCAATAGTTACAGGACAAGTGGATTCCTATACAATTGTACCATCTGTTTTACCTGCAGGTTTAACATTTAATACCACTACTGGAGTAATAAGTGGCACTCCAACCGAATTAAGTACTAATACGCTTTATACCATCACTGCTATCAACACAACAGATCGCACATCTACAACAATCAACATTGCAGTCGTTATTCCGCCTCCAACGAATTTGACGTATCAAACTCCTTGGATATTCACTGAAGGAATTACTATCCCTACATTATCTCCGAGAACAATCAATGGAGCCGTTTCCAGATATTCCTGCCCTAATTTACCAGCCGGATTATCCATCAATCCTAATACAGGATTAATCAATGGAACTCCCACGACAGCTGCGCCACAAGCGATCTATACTGTGAAAGCAGAAAATAGTACAGGATTTACCACTTTCGATATTGATATTACGGTTCGAATAGCTGCACCTTCCGGGTTGTCCTATTTTGGTCCTAATATATACGAAGAAAGAGTACCCATTACGTCTTTGTTACCCACCGTAGCGGGAGTAGTTTCGAATTATACAATCAACCCGACCTTACCAGCTGGATTAGGAATTGACCCTGTTACGGGAGTAATCTCAGGAACACCTACTTTGGCAAATCCGGCAACAAATTATACGATTACCGCGTCTAATTCTACCGGAAGTACGGGGGCCACCACATCCATCACCGTCCTCATCGCCCGGCCACAAATCTCCTACACTACACCAAATGTGTACTATGAGACGGTGGCTATTACGCCATTAGTTCCAAACAAAAACGGAACTGTAGTGAATACTTTTACGATCAGTCCTGGCCTACCGAATGGTTTAAATTTAGACCCAAGCACCGGGATTATTTCAGGGGCAGCGACAGTTCAATCTCCGCGTACGACCTACACCATTACGGGAACGAATACCACTGGCACCGGAACCGCCTTCGTGGACATTACGGTCACGATTCCGCCACCCACGAATTTGGCCTATACTAATCCTCCTACCTATTTTACGGGCACAGCGATTAGTACGTTAAGTCCGACAGTAACGGGTTATGTGGCGTCCTATTCGATCGATCAAGCGCTGCCAGCCGGACTCAATTTTGACACTAGTACGGGTAGGATATCTGGCACGCCTACACAGGCCATCCCAACGACCATTTTTACAATCACGGCGACGAACGTAGCGGGATCCAGTTCATATGCACTTCCGATCACCGTTTTGATTCCAGCTCCATCTGGCTTGTCCTATAACTCCCCTAACGTGTATGAGGAAGGAGTGGATATTACGCCATTGGATCCACGGGTGACAGGATCGGTGGCATCTTATGCGATTGCGCCTGCATTGCCTGCGGGATTGATTTTAGATGCCGCGACGGGAAGGATTTTTGGGATCCCTACTTTGGCCAAACCGACCACAACCTATGTGGTAACTGCGACGAATTCCACGGGATCAACGTCGACGAATGTGGTGATAACCGTGTTGATTGCGCGGCCACGTAATCTGGTGTACGAAACCCCGAAGGTCTTATACCAAAACTTTGTTATCCCCAATATCGCCCCATCCGTTTCAGGAACCGTAGCAACGTATTCGATCGATCGCACTTTACCAGCGGGACTCAGCTTCAGTTCTTCGACCGGTATTATCAGTGGAACACCTACGGCCTTGAGTTCGATGCAAACCTATGTAATCACCGCTAGAAATAGTACGGGTTCGACGACGGCGAGTATTGACCTTTCGGTGGTGATTGCGCCACCGTCTAATTTGGCCTATTTTAGTCCGACGCGACTAATCCAAGATAGTACGTTGGCACCGGTTAGACCAACTTATTCGGGATTAGCGACTTCCTTTGCAATAGACAAGCCATTGCCTTTGGGATTGACGTTTAATACGGCAACGGGAGAAATAACGGGAAAACCGATCGTATTCACCAGTTTGATTCGCTATGTGGTTACGGCCTCTAATTCGACAGGATCTACCTCCGCGCCTTTGGACTTAGAAGTATTAATTGCCCCACCTAAAAACCTTTCCTACCCCACTCCCGTCATTTATGAGGAAGAGGTGCGCATCACGCCATTAATTCCGCGGGTGACTGGAAAAGTAGATTCGTATACGATCGACAAGGCTTTACCGGATGGTTTAACGTTAGACCCGATCACAGGAATCATTTCTGGCACCCCTACGAAAGCAATTCCATCCACCATTTATTGGGTAACGGCTACGAATACGACCGGGTCAGCTAGAGCCCGCCTCATCATTACCGTGCTGATTGCAAGACCACATATTAGCTATCCTGAGCCCATTTTAGGAGCGCAAATAAACCCCGTTTATACTGGTGTTGATTTGTTTTTCCCAGGTAAACCAAACGCTGATTTAATCCCAATCATCAAAGGAGTCGTGGGAAGCATTGCTATCTCAAGACCTTTGCCTTCAGGATTAGTTTTCAATCCTACAAACGGAATCATTTCAGGCACGCCTACCGTTTTAAGTCCCCCTACCACCTATGTGGTCACCATCACGAATAGCACGGCCTCTACCACGGACACGATTCGAATGGCGACTGTAGTTCCTCGTCCGAGCAGTTTAAGCTACACGACTCCTCAGACCTATATCGAAAAAATCAAAATCAGTCCTTTGAACCCAAGTGTTCAAGGAATTCCTACTCTGTATACGGTGGACAAACCGTTGCCGGCAGGCTTAACATTGAATCCTACGACTGGAATCATCATGGGTACCCCTACAAAAGCGCAGGACTTTACGGATTATGTGATTACGGCCACAAATTCAACGGGATACGACACCTTTACTATTTCCATTAAAGTCCTAATTGCCTTTCCTGAAATCGATTATCCTGCGACAGGCGTATTTAAACAAGGCGTTCCGGTGAATTTCAAACCTACGCTGGTAGGGATTGCGGATGTC
>JBJTMW010000147.1:0-4901 GCA_046070715.1 Aquirufa sp.
CGAGAGCAATCACTCCCAAAACAATCCATACTGTCTTATTCATCTTGATAAATTTTAATTGGTTTTAGTTGAAACAAAAATACGAGTTAAATTTTAAAGACCTGATTTCTGTGCCAAAATCATCCGGTCATTCCCTTTGAAGTCCTTCAATAGCTTGACTTCTTGGAAACCCTTGCTAAACAAGAGCTCCACGGTTTGAGTTCCAAAGTATTGGTTAATTTCTAGACATAAGTAGCCGCCAGGTGTTAATCTTTCGAGCGCAAAGTCCGCTAAGGCCTCATAATATTTCAAAGCATCGTCATTAGGAACGAATAGGGCCAAATGTGGTTCAAAGTCCAACACGTGATTCGCCATCTCTTTTTTCTCCTCTTCTGTCACATAAGGCGGATTCGACACAATTACATCCCAGTTACCTTCAGAAGAATGCCAAGCGAAAATATCTTGTTCTTTAAATTTCACCTCAGCTTCTAAAGCCTTGGCATTCTGACGAGCCATTTCTAGCGCACCGGCAGAAATATCCCAAGCCTCCACTGAAAGCGAAGGCCGTTCTAATTTCAAAGAAATGGGAATACAGCCTGAACCTGTTCCCACATCTAAAACGGAGGCATTCTCGGGTGCGTGATTTAAAACAAGATCCACTAATTCTTCCGTTTCCGGACGCGGAATCAACGTATCTGCACTCACCTGAAACAAGTGATCCCGGAAATAGGTCTTTCCCATCACGTATTGCAAGGGTTCACCAGCAGCCAGACGTGCTAAACGCGATGACCAGTCAGCCGGCACTTCCACCTCTTTTTTCAAGATAATATCCATCGAACTCAAATTCCATCCTAAATCCAAACAACGAAAAGCAATCGCACGAGCTTCAGAAGGCTCATAATGCGGCGTAATCGCGTCGATTATTTGTTGGATGAGAATAGGACTAGCAATCGATTTCATTTGTGGAGAATTTGGGTAAATTTACGAATTATAAACCGATGAAAACGCTATGAAAAAATTAATACTACCGCTCATCACAATCCTGGGATTAAGTACGGCGGTAAATGCTCAATACAAGACCATTGGGAAGATTCACGTCTACGATGAATCGGTCAAAACCTTAATCGATCCCTCCACCCCCATTGAGATTGTGGCCGAAGGCTATACCTGGTCTGAAGGGCCGGTTTGGGTGAAGACAGGGAATTATCTCTTGTTTTCGGATGTACCAGAAAATAAAATCTACCAGTGGACCGCTGACAAAGGCGCTGTGCTCTATTTAACTCCATCGGGCTATTCTGGGAAGGAATATTATTCGTATGAACCTGGTGCGAATGGCTTGATTATTAACCAAAAAGGAAACCTAGTTTCAGCAGAGCACGGGAATCGTAGAATTGCCGAAATGCCTTTGGGAAAACCGGAATTAAAAAAATCCCTCACTGGATTATGGGAAGGCAAAAAACTCAATAGCCCGAACGACGTCATCCAAGCAAAGAATGGAGATTACTATTTTACTGACCCACCCTACGGTTTGCCTGGCCGCGGCAAAGAAGAGCCAGCGAAGGAATTAGCCTTTCAAGGGGTGTACCGGATTTCAAAAAAGGGCGAATTGAGCTTGCAAAACGATAAAATGGCCAGACCCAATGGCCTGGCGATGAACCTAGACGAAAGTATGTTGTATGTGGGCTCCTCTGAACCCAAAGAATCACACATTCTAGCTTTTCCTGTAGATAAAAAAGGGAACCTAGGCGAACCATCCGTGTTCTTCGACGCTGCCGAATTAGCGAAGCAAGGAATCCGTGGTGGATATGATGGGATGAAATTGGATAAGCAAGGAAACATCTGGACGACAGGTCCAGGCGGAATTTTGATCATTAGCCCAGCGGGTAAATTACTCGGACGCATTGAGACGGGGAATCCGAACTCGAATGTGAACTTTGGAGAGGATGGTTCGACCTTGTTTATTACCTCGAAGATGAATCTATTAAGAGTAAAAACGAAGACAAAAGGACTGAAATAATCCGTGCGAAAACAAATAAAAAAGGCCTCGATCATAAAATTGAGGCCTTTCATTTTCTTATAACTTTCTGATCTTAATGTTTCTGAACCAAACTTGGTTTCCGTGATCTTGCAATGCGATGTGGCCTTGCATTACTTTGCCAAAATCAGGCATATTTTTGAACTTCGAACCAGCGATTAAGTCTTTCCAGCTTTGATCATCTGTGCGTGTCTCCACTACTTTGGAACCGTTCAAATACAATTGCAATAAACCTTTATTGTTCACAATGCGCGCCGTGTTCCACTCGCCTACCGGCTTCGTTACGTTTACAGATGATTTGATCAAATCATATAAATCCCCTGAATTGTGTTTGATAATCTTTCCATCCGGGTGGCCTTCATCGTGCAAAACCTGCATTTCTGGACCCGTCACATACGTCGCGTAATATTTCTTCGGATCATCCGTCACGTTGAAGATAATTCCCGAGTTTCCATTCACCGAAATCTTCCAATCTACCGAGAAATCGTAGTTATCGAAGGACTCATTCGTCACTAAATCGCCACCATCTTTTTTCGCCGCATCAAAACCGATCACGCCATCTTCAATCGTCCAAGAGGATCCTACTTTATCTCCTTTCCCGTAGCTGTGCCAGCCCGTGAAGGTTTTTCCATCGAATAATAATTGAGTGCCATTTTTCTTTTCTGCCTTAGTTAATTCATTTACTCCTTGGCTAAAAGACACAAATGCGAAGCAGACCGCCGCGCAGGTTAAAACGATTTTGTTCATATTCATTAGGTTTATGATTTTTACAATACTACTAAAAGTCTACAACAATTGTATCTGTTGCGGGCAATTTTAGCGTCAAATCTTTGTAAATTGCAGGCTGATATAAAAATCCATGAAGACCAAAGTAGCCCCAAAGCCCTCCATCAACATCATTACCCTCGGTTGTTCCAAGAATCTTGTCGATTCAGAAGTACTCTACACCCAATTAAAAGGGAATGGTTTAGAGGTGACGCACGAGGCGAAAAAAGACAAGGCGAACATCGTCGTGATTAATACCTGCGGCTTCATTGATAATGCCAAACAAGAATCCATTGACACCATTTTGCGCTACGCAGACGCAAAAGAAGCGGGTAAAATCGATAAATTATATGTGACAGGATGCCTTTCTCATCGCTATAAGGATGATTTAGAAAGAGAAATCCCGATGGTAGACTCGTTCTTTGGGACGAATGAATTACCGCGTTTATTAAAGGCCTTAAAGGCGGATTACAAACACGAATTAGTGGGTGAGCGTCTATTGACGACCCCAGCGCACTATGCCTATTTGAAGATTGCGGAAGGCTGTGATCGCCCTTGCTCTTTCTGTGCGATTCCCTTAATGCGGGGCAAACACGTTTCTACTCCCATGGAGGAGCTAGTGAAAGAGGCTAATTCTTTGGCCAAAAAAGGTACAAAAGAACTCATTCTAATCGCCCAAGACCTTACTTTTTATGGTTTAGACCTAAAAGGAGAAGGCAAATCAGGACGTAAATTGAAAGAATTATTAGAGCGTCTATCCGATGTTAACGGCATCGAATGGATCCGTTTGCAATATGCTTATCCGGCTGGTTTTCCTTTGGAAATTTTGGACACGATGGCGGAACGCGACAATATCTGCAAATACCTCGATATGCCACTCCAAAGTGGTTCTGACGCGATGCTAAAGCACATGCGCCGTGGAATTACGCGTGAGAAAACGGAGGAATTGATCCACACCATTCGCGAGAAAGTACCAGGCATCGCCCTGAGAACGACGTTAATTTCGGGTTATCCAGTCGAAACGGAAGAGGACTTCGAGGAGACCTATTCATTCGTAGAGCGTATGCGTTTCGACCGTTTAGGAATTTTCAATTATAGCCACGAGGAAAATACGCACGCTTACCTAGTGAACGACGATGTGCCTGAGGACGTGAAGCAATTCCGCTCAGATGAGATTATGGCCTTGCAACAAGGTATTTCAGAAGAGTTAAATCAAGCAAAAGTAGGCCAAACCCTGAAAGTAATGGTAGACCGCAAAGAAAGTGGTTACTTCGTGGGACGTACGGAATTTGATTCTCCAGAAGTGGATAACGAAGTCTTGATTCCGGCTGAGCAATACGCTCGATTGGGCGATTTCGTGAATGTGAAGATTAATAAAGCCGAGGAGTTCGACTTATATGGCGATATTATAGCCTAAACGAAGTCATGCGCATGTCACGTAGATCGAAAGTCATCAATCCTTGTTGTGCTGGTGATTCGAAGCCAGCAAGGTAGAAAATGGTTTCTTTGGCTTGTAACAATCCAATGATTCCTGGTAACACCCCTAAAACCCCTACTTCATCACAGGACGGAATTTCTTGTGAACTAGGTTCCACCGGAAACAAGGAGCGATACGAGGAACTAGCTGGATGAAATACAGCGAACTGCCCTTCCCAAGCGTGAATGGCCCCATAGACGAAAGGCTTCTTCAAGGTCTCACAAAGGTCATTTATTAAATACCGGGTGCTAAAATTATCCGTACAATCGATGATAAGATCGTGTTGCCCAAGGTAGTGCGTGGCATTATCAGTTGTTAAATTCTCAGCGATTCCTAGAATAGTAATGCTTGGATTCAATGCTTGCAATGCCTCCGCCGATTTCAAGGCTTTACAGGCTCCAACGTCTTCCGTTTTATACAACACCTGACGCGCTAAGTTAGATAATTCAATTACATCCGCATCCAGAATCGTGATGGATCCCACACCGGCAGCAGCTAAAAATGGCAAAGCCCCACAACCTAAACCGCCTGCCCCCACGACAAGAATCTTAGCTTCTTTCAAGCGCATTTGTTGCGGCTTCCGCCATTTCTAGCTGCTGCCGGTGTGGGATCCATCACGATTCTGGATGCGGATGTAATTGAATT
>JBJTMW010000148.1:0-2807 GCA_046070715.1 Aquirufa sp.
CCACGTCAACTTCAGCCTTCGGGGTGAAGAATCCTTAGCGGACGAGGTTTTCGTAAAGAAATTCGCCAAAACTCTTAAAGTCCCCTACCACACTATCTGTTTCGACACGAACGCTTTCGCCACTCAAGAAAAGATCTCCACTCAAATGGCCGCGCGCATTTTACGCTACCAATGGTTCGAAGAAATTCGCGTGAAAGAGGGATACGATTTGATTGCCACCGGTCACCACCAATTAGACAGCGCAGAAACGATGCTCATTAATCTAGTTCGAGGCACTGGAATCGCCGGTTTCCATGGAATACCGATTAAATCAGGGAACCTAATTCGCCCCCTCTCTTTCGCTAGCCAAGACGCGATTTTCGATTTCGTGGTGGCGAACAAACTAGCATGGCGCGAAGACTCTTCGAATGAGTCCACTAAATACCAACGCAATTTCATTCGCCACGAAATAATGCCCAAGTTCCAAGAACTTAACGCCCATTTCGAGCAAACCCTCGCATCCACGAGCTCAAAAATCAAGGGAATCGAAGCCTGGTTACAAGAAGAATTGCAAGCATTTATTAGTGAATCTTGCACATCAGATACCCATGGAAATACGACCATCAAGCTTCCAGGAGAATCAGCCAAAAACACCGTTTTATTGACAGAATTATTATTGAAGTACCACTTCAATTCGACGTCCATCGAAGCTATTTTACAAGCGGATAAAGTAGGAGCTATCTTCGAATCCCCCAGTCATAGCCTAAATATCGATCGCGGTCAATGGATTATTACTCAGAAAAGTCAAGCAGATTACAAACCGATTGTCATCTGTGAGGACGACGAAGTAATTCAAATCGGGAATCAAGAACTGCATATATTCATCGAAGAACGCACCGCAGACTGGAAAGCGATTACTGATCCGAATGTGGCCTGCCTCGATGCTGACACGTTGGACTTTCCGCTGGAAATTCGCAAAGTACAGGATGGGGACTGGTTTTGCCCATTAGGAATGAACCAAAAGAAGCTAATTTCCGATTTCCAAACGGATAAGAAAGTGCCATTAGCCATTAAGAAAAATACCCAAATCCTTCTGAGCAAAGGTTCTGTCGCCTGGATTCTAGGCCAGCGAATTGATAACCGAAATAAGGTGACGGATAAGACGGAATTGGTGGCGGTGTTTGAGTTAAAAAGCGGAGCTTTTTAACTCAAAAGAGTATAGATAGTAGAGTATAGATAGTAGAGTAGAGAGTAAAGAGTTGAGAAATAAAAAACATCTATAATCTATAATCTATAATCTATAATCTATAATCTATAATCTATAATCTATAATCTCCAGATTGATAAAATAGCCTCCGGCTATTTTATCAATCTGCGATACGCCTCCGTCCTAATCGGATCCAACATACTAAGATAGGTAAAAGCTTGCTGGCGTTCTGTCGGAAGGGCTTCGTCGAGTAGGGAAATAATTTCTTCTGATTTGGCATCAAAAAAGACGCGGATACTAGCGGCGCCTGGACGCAACGTGTTAATCTGGCGAATTTGCTTTAAGATTTCTACTATACCTTTTCTTGCGGCATCTGGATTCTCGGACATTTTATCCAAATAAACCCGATGGTAATCGTAATAGACATCCCGCATCGGTTGCAGGTTTTGATTAATCAAGTTTTCCGAGACTCCCATTCTGCTACGCACATCGGAAATAACACCCCATCCTGAACCCGAATTTTGGGCTAGATTCGTTAGATTATTTAACTTCTGCACGAAAGGTTCTCCGCCACGAGGTCCAAAAGAATCGTAGGAATACGTTAATCCCAGATAGGCATAAAAAGCCATCATCGAACTCAAGTTATCCGAGAAACTATTGTCATTGTAGGTGATGGGCGTACCTAATTGGTATTTGAAATTAAAATTCTTGTCCACTAAATTCAATAAGACCGTTTCATACGAAGTGCCAAACACGGGTCGTAACACTTGCACACGCGCCGTGGCCTCAATGTCTCCCTGAGCAGAGGACTTCGTTAACAGTAAATTGATATTTAGTTTGATTTTTTCTTCCGGCGCAAAATTATCCGAAGACCATCTCCGGCCATTCATAAATTCCTGCATCGTTCTTTGTAATTCAGCGTAAACTTGAGATCCGCCTCGCTGCTGGTCGAGCTGCAATTGCTCGGTACTGATACTAATAGAAGTTAAAAGTTCTTGAGCTTGAACAGCCCAAGAACTTAAAAGAAATATCAACAGAAATCGCATTGATTTCATGATCGATCTATTAAAATCAAAGATAATTAGTTTTCAGTTGTACCTTCTACGCGGTTTCTGAAATCCACTTTATCAGCTAAGAAATCATCGATAGCTAAAGCCGAAGGCTTAGGCATACGCTCGTAGTATTTGGAGATTTCGATTTGCTCGCGGTTTTCAAAAATCTCTTCTAAATTATCTACAGACGAAGCGAACTCAGATAATTTACCTGATAATTCTTCTTTCATCTTGCTAGAAATTTGACGAGCACGTTGTCCTACGATCGTGATTGATTCGTATACGTTACCCGTTTTAGCAGCGATCTTATCTACATCACGTGTAATGATGGATGGATTTGTTGGAGTCTTAGACATCTCTATATAATTTAAGATTGCAAATTTAACGTTAATTTTTAAGAAATACTATTGTGGGCTCGTGGCAATTTTCGAAGTATTCGACTTCTCTTTTTCCTGCAATGCCTTGTATTCTGCTTCTATTTTAGCGATGCGCGTTACCTCATTTTGGCTCTGCGTATACCATTTTTCAGCCGTTTTTAAGAGTGAGCTTTGCGGGTATTTGTCAATGAA
>JBJTMW010000149.1:0-2952 GCA_046070715.1 Aquirufa sp.
AGTTTTCGTCCATGCTTTCACAGATGGCCGCGATACGGATCCCAAATCAGGTCTGAAATTCATGACCGATTTATACCAACATACGCTTAAAACCAACACAAAAATCGCTTCAGTAACGGGTCGTTACTACGCGATGGACCGTGATAATCGCTGGGAGCGCGTGGCTTTGGCCTATAAAGCGATGGTCCACGGCGAAGGAACTCCTTCTTCCGATGTGTTGAAATCTATCGAAGAAAGTTACGCGGCGGGTGTAACGGACGAATTCATCCACCCAATCATCATGACTGATGCTTCAGGTGCTCCTATAGGCAACATCCAAGAGGGTGACGTGGTGATCTGCTTCAACTTCCGCACCGACCGCGGCCGCGAAATCACTCAGGCTTTGACGCAGCGTGATTTCCACGAGGAGAACATGCACAAAATGAATTTGTACTACTTGACGATGACGGAATACGATAAAGAATTCCAAAACGTCCACGTAATCTTCAACGATTCTAACCTACCAATGACCATGGGCGAAGTCCTAGAGGGCGCGGGTAAAAAACAAATTCGCATCGCCGAAACCGAAAAATACCCACACGTTACGTTCTTCTTCTCTGGTGGCCGCGAGGCCCTTTTTGAAGGACAACAAAACATTTTACGCAACTCCCCAAAAGTCGCGACCTATGATCTTCAACCCGAAATGTCTGCCGCAGATCTTCGCGATGCATTGATCCCAGAATTAGAAAAAGAGGAGGTAGACTTCGTCTGCTTAAACTTCGCTAATCCAGACATGGTAGGCCACACGGGCGTTTTCTCTGCCGTAGTGAAAGCAGTCGAAACAGTAGATGCTTGCGCCGAGGCAGTTGTCAAAGCAGGTCTAGCACACGGCTATTCCTTCATTATCATCGCTGACCACGGTAACGCGGACGTGATGATGAACGAAGATGGTTCGCCAAACACGGCTCACTCAACAAATTTGGTTCCTTGTATCTTAGTAGACAACGACTTCAAACCTACGCTTCGCGATGGTAAACTAGGGGATGTGTCTCCTACGATCTTGAAACTAATGGGAGTGGCTCAACCGAAAGAGATGACGGGGGTGGCGTTATTTTAATTTTCGCGCGGCGAAAATTAAAATAAGTCAAAGAGTCGTTTGCGCTTCGTGGCAAACTTAGTCGCAGCTGCGCTGCTCAGTCCGGAGGAAATAAGTCCGATATGGCCCTGAGGTGCTGCAAAGGCACAAATGGGTTAAAATACTTTCAAAGTGCTAAATGGCATTTTCGCGTTTTGACACATTCTGTCAATACCTGGAAATGCCGTTTTTGCTTTCGGACTTTATTTCACACTTTATCGCGTTTGGAGCACGGAGAGGCCGATTCGACAAAATCCACTATACGATTCGCCGCAGGCGACGCCATCTTTATTCTTTATGCTTTATGCTTTAAGCCGAAGGCTTTAAAATAAAAGAAGCCCAGCGCTAGGCGCCGGGCTTCTTTTATTTTTCAATCGGTTGATTCTCCTGATCTACTATCACGAAGACATCCTCGGACGGTCGCTTCATGAAGTACTTTTCGCGAGCGTATTTTTCTAACAACGCTGGATTTCCCATCACGGCAGCACGCTCCTGTTTCAGCTCCTTTAACTTGTGCCGATAGTATTCGTGTTCTGCCTTCAGGTCTGCCAGTTCGGTGTAGAGTCTATACTGGACCGAAAGATCGTTTGTATCTAAAACGAACATCCAAACTAGCAAAACACTAGTGGAAACGTAATAGAAACGATTTGGCCCTAAAAATAAACTACGAACGCGTTCAAGCATAGAATTAGAAATTCAAACCTGGGAAATATGCGTTAGCACCTAATTCCTCCTCAATGCGAAGCAATTGGTTGTATTTAGCCATACGGTCAGAACGAGACGCAGAACCAGTTTTGATTTGGCCTGTGTTCAATGCTACCGCTAAGTCAGCGATGGTAGCATCTTCAGTCTCTCCTGAACGGTGTGACATGATGTTTTTGTATGAATTGCGTTTCGCTAAGTTCACCGTGTCGATCGTTTCTGTTAATGAACCGATTTGGTTTACTTTTACCAAAACTGCGTTTGCAACACCTTTTTCGATACCTTGTTGTAAACGCTTCACGTTCGTTACGAATAAATCGTCACCTACTAACTGGCATTTAGAACCGATCAATTTCGTTTGCTCAGCCCAACCTGCCCAATCGTCTTCCGCCATACCATCTTCGATCGAAATGATTGGGTATTTGTCAGCCCAAGTCTTCCAGTAAGCAGCCATCTCCATCGAGTTCAATTGCTTTCCATCAGATTTTTTGAACGTGTAAAGACCTGTTTTCTCATCATAGAATTCAGAAGCAGCTGCATCCATGGCGATGAAGATCTCCTCGCCTGGCTTGTAACCTGCTTTTTCAATTGATTGCAATACGATTTCGATAGCCTCTTCGTTCGACTTGATGTTAGGTGCAAAACCACCTTCATCACCTACGTTAGTTGAATATCCTTTGGACTTCAACACACCTTTCAATGCGTGGAAAACCTCCGTACCCATACGTAAAGCTTGAGAGAATGACTCCGCTTTCGCTGGCATTACCATGAATTCTTGGAAGTCAATCGAGTTATCCGCGTGAGAACCACCATTTAAGATGTTCATCATCGGAACTGGTAATGTGTTCGCGTTAACGCCACCGATGTAACGGTATAAAGATAAACCAGCTTCTTGTGCTGCTGCTTTCGCAACCGCCATCGAAACACCTAGGATCGCGTTAGCGCCTAATTTACCTTTGTTAGGAGTTCCGTCTAATTCGATCATGATGTTATCGATCATGTTTTGTTCAGACACTTCTAAACCCCAAAGTTCTTCAGCAATCGCCGTATTTACGTTCTCAACTGCTTTTAAAACACCTTTTCCAACGTATACTGATTTGTCTTCGTCACGAAGTTCAACTGCCTCGTGGATACCT
>JBJTMW010000150.1:0-5477 GCA_046070715.1 Aquirufa sp.
AGCTGCCGTAGTTACCTCTACCGACGCGGATCACTTAGATATTTATGGCGATGGGGATTCCGTTTTAGAGAGTTTCCAATTGTTTGTGAACCAAATCAAAGCCGGCGGTTTCTTCATCCAGAAAAAGGGATTGAGTTTACATTCTGACTTAGGCGAATCGACTTTTGGGATTGATGCAGGGGACTTCAAGGCGCATAACATTCGGATCGAAGATCACCGGATGATTTTCGACATGAGCTATCCTGGTGGCGAAGTAAACGATATCCCGATGCGCATCCCTGGTTTCCATAACATCGAAAATGCCCTTGCTGCTGCCGCTTTAGCGATGCAGGTGGGTGTGACTGGTGAAGAAATCAAAGTAGGCATTGCTTCGTTTTTAGGCGTTAAACGCCGTTTCGAATACCATGTGGAATCAGATGAGCACGTGATGATCGATGATTATGCACACCATCCCACGGAAATTGCCGCATGTTTGAATTCTGTGAAGGCGCTTTACCCAGGCGAAAAAATAACGGCCGTATTCCAGCCGCATTTATTCTCCAGAACGAGGGACTTTATTGATGATTTTGCCAAAAGCCTAGCCATCGCTGACGAACTCTATTTATTGGATATTTATCCGGCTCGTGAATTACCGATGGAAGGAGTTACTTCGGATTGGTTATTGAGCAAAATCGATCTACAGGACAAACAGGTCATCTCGAAAACGGATCTTTTGAAGGTAATCGACACGAAAAAACCAAAACTTTTAGTGACGATGGGAGCAGGAGATATCGATCTTCTTTTGAATGATTTAAAATTGAGCTTATCTTAGTATAATTTTTCCAAATGAAAGCAAACGCAACCTTAATCAAGCAACTCATCGGGATGGTGATTTTATTCGCCCTCGTGCTTTCTGCTGTGATTTTTGCGGAGATTAGCTTTAACGAGGTTGTTTGCAAAGGCGTGGAAGTGAATCTGGATTCAGAAAACGAAAAGGCCCTATTAAGCAAAAAAGACATCAAATTAATGGTATCCGAACAGGGTACCGACTATTTCCTAGACAAGCCCATCACCACCATTTCGCTGCGTCAGATTGAAGAACGTGTGAAGCGCATTCCTTTGGTTAAATCCTGCGAAGCCCACCACGATTTTAGTGGCGTCATTTCAGTCTCCGTGAAAGAATACAAACCCATCGCACGAATTGTTCGTTCCACGATAGGCACCTCCCCTTTCCCGGATCAATACATTTCAGAGGATGGCAAGTTCATCGGAACCAGTCCATTGTTTACACCGCGTATTATTGTTACGGGTGGCCCTTATTTTGATGGAAAAAGAGACCTGCAAGACAGGCGTGGAAAGACCTTAATCCCCTTCTTTCAATTCATCGAGAACAACGAATTCTGGAAAGCTCAAATCTCCCAAATCATCGTCGCAAAAGACGGGGGAATCGTGTTAATTCCGACGATAGGGACGACGCGCATCGACTTTGGCCTACCGATGAACATCGAAAACAAATTCAAGAAATTATTCATATTCTATCAAAAAGTAATCCCGAACAAAGGCTGGAATAAATACAGCTGGGTGCAACTGAAATATAAGAATCAGGTTATTTGCGAATAAGGGCCAAATTTTTTAATTTAATATCCGTTCTACAAAAAAAATATAATGCGTAACGACTTAATTATCGGTTTAGATATTGGTAGCTCTCACGTGAGAGCGATTGCAGGGAAGCAAAACGACCGGGGCAGATTAGAAATTTTAGCGACAGGGTCCTCTGTGAACAATAATAATGTATTAAACGGAGAGATTGTCAATATCAATAAAACGACGGCGGCGATTTCAGAGGCGATGAATCAAATTTCGCACGTCTTGGACGGAAAGAATTCGGAACATTTCTTTGCCTCGAATCTGTCTGGATCGCACATCAAAGTGCAGCCTTTCAGCCTGTCTAAGCTACGCAAAAACGAGAGAGAGCCCGTTTCTAACAATGAGGTGATGAGCCTTTTTGAGGAAGCGAAACGCACATTTGCAGATAAAAACCCCTGCGTTTTACATACCTTACCTATCGGTTTCAAAGTAGGTAATTTACCCGAAACCTTAGACCCTATTGGTCAAATCGGGCAAAAAATCCAAGCGGATTTCGTCTTCATTTCAGCAAATCCAAGCAAAAACGACTTGCTAACGCAATGTTTGAAATCGGCAGAAACGAAGCATTTGAAGAAAGGAAATGTGTATTTCAGTTCTTTGGCAACGGCTAGTTCGGTTTTAAATAAAGAGGAGAAGCAGGAAGGAGTGGTTTTAGTAGACTTAGGGAGTGGAACGACCGAGATTAGCATTTTCCAAAACAACCGCTTAAAGCACGCCACCGTATTAAATTGGGGCGGTGATTTACTGACAGACGATATTCAATCTGGATTAGAAATATCCCGCGATCACGCGGAGACCTTGAAAGTACGTTTTGGTTCAGCAATCCAGAAAGATATTCCGGTAAGTGAAGTCGTGATGATCCCGGGTATCGCAGGCCGCAAGGCTACGCCAGTTTCTGTGAAGAACTTAGCGATTATTATCGAGGAGCGCTTGAAGGAATTAGCGGCGATCATCGTAGCGGAAATTTCAAAGCACACTGATATCAAGAACTTAAAAGCGGGTTTAGTGTTAACAGGTGGTGGAGCACAGCTTCCGTATATTGATGAATTATTCCAAAAATTCACGAACCTAGATGCGCGCATCGGAGATCCGAACGCTACTTCGGCTAACCCAGCCATTGCGACCGAGATCAAAGATCCATCATTCGCTACCGTGATAGGTTTAGTGCAAGTCTATTACGATCAACAAGAATCGGCTGATGCAGATGAGGCTGCCATGGCGAGTGCCCCGGTAAAAGAAATGGCGAAAGAATCCGGTTACACGGAATCTAAACCTTCGAAACCAGCGCCGCGTATCGGCGACCTATTCCGCAAAATGGTGGATGTAGTGATGGGTGACGATGAGGGTGGCGACGCCTCGTATTAAGATGATGGTGGCTACGCCACGAATTAAATTAGAATAATTTCGATTCAATTAATTGAATCAATATGTGGATCACTTTGATGTGGATTTCTTGAATGCGATCTGCGTAACCAAAGTGGTCCACTCTTATTTCGTGGCAACCATAGGCCGCTAATTGTCCGCCGTCCTTGCCCGTTAGAAGAATCACTTCCATTCCTTTTGCTTGAGCGGCCTTCACTGCTTCAATGATATTTGCTGAGTTTCCAGAAGTAGAAATACCTACCAGTACATCGCCTTTATTTCCTAATCCCTCGATGAATCGAGAAAAGATGAAATTATACCCAAAGTCATTGCTCACACAAGAGATGTGCGATGGATCAGAAATCGCCATCGCCGCTAAAGCCGGGCGATTCTCCCGGTAACGACCGGATAATTCCTCCGCAAAATGCATTGCATCGCAATGGCTTCCCCCGTTCCCACAAGACAAGATCTTATTCCCTTTTTTCAAGGCATTGACTAATACGTCTGCGGCCTTTTCGATAGATTCGATTTTAGCCGGATTGCCTAAAAAATCGGCTAATACCTGCTGAGACTCTTGTAGGGATTGGGTGATCAGATTATTCATAATGCAAAGATAATTAAAAATCGCCTCCGGCACCGCCTCCACCGAAGTCCCCTCCGCCAAAGCCGCCGAAATCAAATCCTCCGCCTCCACCGCCAGAGCCTCCACGGCCGTAATCTCCACCGCCTAAAAAGATAGGTGGGAAAAACATGCCGCCTCCGCGAGATCCAGGTCCACCTCCACCCCCGCGGTTGCGGATGGCTTTGATGATCGAGATAATAACTAAAATAAGGAAGATGATGATAAATGGAGGAATACCTTGTGGTTCTTCACCGCTATCCTCGTTCTTGAACTCACCGCTGGCGCGTTGCATCATTTCGGTGGTTGCTTCGTCTAGACCTTGGTAATAAGCACCTGCTTTGAAGGTGGGCTTTAAAATACGGTTAATAAGGCGTTTGCAAATGGCGTCAGGTAAGACATCTTCGATGCCGCGACCCGTAACGATACGCAGTTTGCGATCCTGCATTGCTGCGAGAATGACGACGCCGTTGTTTTTGCCTTTTTGGCCTACACCCCAAGACTTCGCCAGATCGATTGCATAATCGTAAGGATCTCGTCCGTTCGTCGAATTAACGAGAACAATGGCAAATTGCGTCGAAGTGGAATCCGCATAGCCCCGCATTTTCTGCTCGAGCGCGTTTTCCTCTTCCGGATTTAAAAGTCCGGCCTCATCTAAAATGTAGCCATTCGGTTTCGCAGGAATGCCTTCTTGAGCAAAGGCTGCAGAGCTGATAAGTAATAAAAGTAGGACGAGTTTGCGCATAGTGTAAATTAGAGCCCAAAGGAGATCTCGTTCGACAATTCATTTACATCCCCTTTTTGATAAGGAAAAAATCCAGCTAATACCTCTCCCGTGCGCTTAACGCCGTGCGCTAATCCAGCTCCGAATTCATTCTTTGCTAAATGGGCACGCATTTCATCGCGAATGGTTTCCCAAAACTCCGCCGGCACTTTCGCATCGATTCCTTTGTCCCCGATGATACTAAACTTGCGGTCTTTGATGGCCAGATACACCAAAACCCCATTCTGCAAATCCGTCTTCTGCATACCCAATTGAAAGAATACCTCCTTCGCCCGATCAATCGGGTGTCCGGCGCAGTGGCTTTCTACGTGTACACGAATCTCTCCAGACGTCTGTAATTCAGCGTCTTGAATGGCTTGCAAAATCAGGTTTTGGTGCTCTTCTGACAACATCCTTATTTCTTTTCGTCAAAATTCACTTCCGGCGCTTTCTCTGCACCCGCCTCTGCTTGGAAGAATCCTTTCTCGGTAAATCCAGAGAATGAAGCGATTAAGCTATTCGGAAAAGTCACGATTAAGGTATTATACGCTTGAACAGCTGTATTGAAATTATCACGCTCCTCTTTGATGCGATTCTCTGTTCCTTCTAACTGAGCTTGCAATTCAGAGAAATTCTCCGTTGCCTTTAATTGTGGGTAGTTTTCAGCCACCACCATCAAACGCGATAAAGCACCGCCTAAAGAAGACTGTGCCGCTTGGTATTTTTGTAAGTTCTCCGGGCTTAAATCCTTTGAATCTAATTTCATCTGTGTTGCACTTGCACGCGCTTCGATCACCGCCGTTAACGTCGATTTCTCGAAATTAGCCACACCTTGAACTGTCTTCACTAAGTTTGGAATTAAATCCGCACGACGCTGGTACGCACTTTGAACGTTCGCCCATTTCGCTTTTACGTCCTGATCCGATGTAGCCATGCTGTTACGTGAACCTACACCCCAAAAAATCACGAGAGCAATCACTCCCAAAACAATCCATACTGTCTTATTCATCTTGATAAATTTTAATTGGTTTTAGTTGAAACAAAAATACGAGTTAAATTTTAAAGACCTGATTTCTGTGCCAAAATCATCCGGTCATTCCCTTTGAA
>JBJTMW010000151.1:0-6281 GCA_046070715.1 Aquirufa sp.
GCTGCGGTAACGCTCGGATTTTTTGCTGAAAATTTGCGCGAGCACCAGATCGAAAAACACCGCGAAATTCAATATTTAAAAAATATCCACCTCGACTTAGAACGGGATATATTGGAGATCGACAAGATCGTTAATTACAACATATTGAAACAAAAATTGGGCCTCCAACTCGCTGATTTATATGCAAAAGACTACGAATCTGACCTCCCACAATTTTACTATTTAATCAAATCACTCGCGTTGAGAAGTTATTTTCAACATTCCAAAAATGGTATCGATCAATTGAAAAATGCGGGAGGCCTTCGCCTGATTGAAAATGATGAAATCATAAAACAACTCCAATTGATTGAAATTCGCATCGCAAACATTGATGCCTTGCAAGAGAGCATGGACCAAAATTTACTCTATTTTCGAATGAAAACGGGAAGTATCCTTGATGCCTATACCGTTTGGGAAATGAACCAAAAACAACTGTTAAATTATTCCCCCAATGGCTCTGAAAAACAACGCTATTTAAATCGCTTTGACTTACCCGAACATGCACGACCGTTGAAACATAAAAATCCGGAAGATATCAATGAATTAGTAAATTTAGGAATCGCACCTGTAAATTCGACGAGGTATATCAATGGACATTTGGGCCAACTAAAAGCTCAATGCATCACATTAAACAAGTTATTAATTAATACGTATGGTAGCGATTTCTAATCCCTCCGACGGCGATAATAGATAACAACTACTACAACCAATGTAAAAATGATGGCTAATGGCATATCGTTTTTGATTTAATGAACGAAAGGTAATAAAAAATATACATCGATTTAATAGTACCCTTTTGTAAGGCTAATTATTAAGTGCCTTTCCTACCCTTATTCGACTAGACCTCGAAACACTAGCTTCATCAGCAAATACAGGCCACTTCGAAATCGATGCATACACTTGATCGATGATGTCATTGGCATTTTTCAGACCGAAAGTATCCGCTAATTGCAGCAAATTCTTTTTAGAGGGGTTTTTGCTTTCTCCAGCAACCGAAATACTGTGATGACCATGCGCGGATTGCGAAAAGGTTAGATCATAAGCGGGTGCTAAGGTCCAATTTCCTGCTGCATCCATCAAAAATGAGACATTCTTGCTATGATCATCTCGATTTTGACTCAAAACGTTGAAGGCAGCAAGTCGTAAAACTTTCTCCGCGGCAGCAATATCTTTTTCTAGCTGAAAAGCACATTCCATTAGATGTCCATAATCTAAGCTGCTTAACCTAAAATTATCTTGTAACATTGCCGCAGCAGAGTGCAGGTGAATCTGGTTTCCAGGAGTTCGATCAAATCGTTTTGTTCCAAAATAAAATCGTCCACTCTGCCCCTCAAACAATCGACACTCGCTCATCAGTAAACCTGCCTCTTTGGCCATCAAATAATACGCATATTCAACCTGAGCCATATCGGAGACATCAAAAGTAGACCGAAACTTCACAATCCACGATTCGTAGTTCTCAGGCATTTCCAAGTGCCCTAAGTACAACTCATTTGTCAGTGGATTAAAACCCACATTTGCCTTAGGTCGAGCACCACCACTACTACCACCTACTGCATATAAATCTTCTAAATAGGCAGTGGGTTCATCTGAAAGCACTTTCACTACTTCTAATTCCATTTCATCCAAGGCTAAAAAAGCAGGTTTATTTTGCGTCTCTTCTGCCGGCTGATAAATTAAAGCACCAGGACCCATTTGACCAACTAATGATAAGCGCATTAACGGGTTTATTTCTTCCATAGAAACACCCGAAGCCAATAACTTCCTATCCACCAATAATTTACCCCAACCATCCGGAAGCGAATCATCAAATACCCCAAATAAACCAGAAAATAGCGAAGTCGAGCACTCCTGAATTTGAGCACTACGCTTCAGATAATAAGGTGAAATATCCCAAGGACCGTCTAAAAAAGACCCTGCAAATTTAAAGTAAATACGTTTTTCTAACAGCGCGAGCTCACCTACCTCCACTTGTTTAGGACCAAAATCAAGCAATACTTTCAACTTTTCCATTGAGCCAAAATTTAACTAAACAACTTTTCCACTCGCTTGTCCACTTGATGACACACAAAAACAGAATCAAAATCCGGTAAACGATCAAGTAGATATGCAATTTGCACAAATGACTCTAACGAAATTTTTCCGGTTCGTTCAAAACGCTTAATACTGCCCAGCGAAACGCCAGACCGAAGCGCTAATTCAGCCTGTGAATAACCTGCCTGTTTTCGCAGCACGCGTAATTTCCCTGCTAATTCTAACAAAGTAGCTAACGGTGTCTTTTGTAAAGAATATGGATTCATTATAGATAATATAGTAGCTAAATATAATCAAATTTAGCATAAATAGCTAATATAATAGCTATAATTTATTTGCTAGAAGTAGGCAAATTTGTTCCCTTATCCGTTTTCGGAACAACCTTGCTTTTTATTATCCTGCCATTAATCGTATGTTTAAGAAAAAAAAACGATGAACAAACTCCTACTCATTGCCCTTTCCATTTTCACCCTTTCTTCTTGCTCTAAAAGTTCAGAAACGGTGTCCAATTACTTCACATATCCTGACAGTATCGAAGCTGCGGGAGTGAAAATGATTCCTATCACAACACCCGTGGGAAATTTTAAGGTGTGGACAAAACGTTTTGGGAATAACCCGAAAATTAAAATTCTCTTGTTGCATGGCGGACCGGCGATGACGCATGAATACATGGAATGTTTTCAAACTTTTTTCCAAAGAGAGGGCTTCGAATTCTACGAATACGATCAACTGGGCTCGTATTACAGCGATCAACCGACGGATTCTACGCTTTGGAAAACGGAGCGGTTTGTGGAAGAGGTGGAGCAAGTGCGCAAGGCCATCGGAGCAGATTCGTCTAACTTTTATATTTTAGGTAATTCCTGGGGTGGCATTTTAGGCATGGAATACGCGCTGAAATACCAGAAAAATATGAAGGGGCTTTTGGTCTCCAATATGGTAGCAAGCGCTCCTGAATACGGGAAATATGCGGAAGAGGTTTTGGCAAAACAGATGAATCCTAAAGTCTTAGCCGAGATAAGAGCAATCGAAGCAAAAAAGGATTTCAACAATCCGCGCTACATGGAATTACTTGTACCTAACTTCTACCATGAGCATATTTGTCGCTTGAAAGAATGGCCAGATGCCTTGAATCGCTCGTTAAAACACGGAAATAGTGACATATATGTCAGAATGCAAGGACCGAGCGAATTTGGGATTAGCGGACTTTTAGAGAAATGGGATATCAAAAACCGCTTGAAAGAAATCTCCGTTCCTACGCTGATGATCGGTGCAAAATATGACACCATGGATCCGAAGGCGATGGAAGAACAAAGTAAATTAGTCCAAAAAGGCTCCTACTTATACTGCCCTAACGGTAGCCATTTAGCGATGTGGGACGACCAAAAAGTCTACATGAACGGCGTTATTTCCTTCATTAAGAAGGTGAATGGGGAATAGCCATTCCTTCCTTTAGAACGAAGGCCGCCTCTGACGAGGCGGCCTTTTTTTTTATTTTAAAAAATCAACTACCAAGTTTGAAATCAAAGCGGGTTTCTCTTGAAAAACAGAGTGCGTCGTATTAGGCAAAATGGCTAACTGACTTCCTTTAATTGTCCGGTAAATGTGTAAGCCGTGCTCTAATTTGGTCACGTCTTTGTCACCATAAACGATGAGAAATTTGCTTTTGATTTTGGCCAAATGATCATCACTAATCACCGATTTAGTCACCCACATATCACGCAATTGAATGTATGACTTTTCCCATGTATCCTTGTTTGGAGACAATCGCTTGAAATCATTCAACCAATAATCCGTAAATTCCTTTGATATAGTTTTGGGTTCCCACGCCTTCATGTGTTCTACTGCACCGTCAGGATAACCATCCGTATCGCTATTAGATCCACTAACCACCACTTTTTTAACTTTATCAGGGCGATCATACGCTAAAATATAAGCTGAATTTCCTCCATCACTCCAACCCAATACATTCACGCTATCTAATTTCATTGCATCAATAAAGGCAGAATAATAATCCGCATAAATTTGGTAACTAATCGCATCAATCTGAGGAGAACGTCCTTGACCCGGACTATCAATGGCATATATTTTAAAGTGCTTCGACAGGGGCCCTATTACCTTGTCAAAATTACTAATGGATCCAAATCCTCCATGCAATAAAAGCAAGGGCATTCCTTGTCCATATTCCTCGTAATAGACTTTCGAATCCTTTATTTTAAGGTATTTTCCATTGTTAGAACCATACGGAATTTGAGATATGGCCGTAATCGAGAAGCACAGTAGCAGTGCGCAGAATAATTGTTTCATATTTATCAGGTTAGATTTTACAAAACAATTTAGCAATTTTAGTAAAATAAACCTCTCACCTATGAAACTAATTGCCTTACTCTTAGGCCTTTCAACTTTAGTAAACGCCCAAAATTTATTAAAAGACGCCATCCCGTTCCGCCTAGGTGCCTCCGTGAATCCCAGATTACTCTCGGAAAACGAAGCCTACAGAAACATCGCTACCCATGAATTCACGAGCATGACCGCGGAAAATCACATGAAAATGATCTTGATTCATCCAGCAGCGGATCGTTTTGATTTCTCTAAAGGCGATGAGATTGCGGCCTTCGCAGAGAAGACGGGTAAGCGAATGCATGGACATACCCTAGTTTGGCATAATCAAGTTCCGCAGTGGATGAAAGACTTTCAAGGCGACCAAAAAGCTTGGGAGGAATTGTTAAAAATCCATATCCAGACGGTCGTTACGCATTACAAAGGCAAGGTTTCCGGATGGGATGTCGTGAACGAATCGTTCTTAGATGATGGGAGTTTGCGGCCATCGCTTTGGGCAGATCATATTCCCGATTATATTGCCAAAAGCTTCCAATGGGCGCATGAGGCAGATCCGGAGGCCACGCTTTTTTACAACGATTACGGACAGGACGGGCATCCTAAAAAGATGCAAGCCATTCTCGATCTTGTCGCTGACCTAAAGAAACGTAAGATTCCCATTCACGGATTGGGCTTGCAGATGCACATTAATGTGGATTCGAAGCGTGCAGAAATTCAAGACGTAATCTCCAAATCGGTCCAAACGGGTCTTGCCATTCATTTCTCGGAATTAGACATCGCGGTGAATCCAAAAAACAACCCAGATTATGTCTATGAAGCAAGCGTTCAAAATGAATTATTCGCCTTCGTTTTCAAGGCCTATCGTGCGATTCCGGCTAAACAACAATATGGCATTACGTTTTGGAATGTATCAGATAAAGATTCTTGGTTGCGTGGCTATTTCAAGCGACCGAAAGAGTATCCCCTGCTTTTTGATGAAAATTATGCCAAAAAAACCGGCTACACCAACCTCATAAATGCTTTAAGAACGCCAAACTAAGCGGAACTTGAACGCGAGCATTCGAATTCTCATCTTCCAAATAATAGTACTTGATGGCTGATTTACGAGCCTGCGTCAGAATGGCTTCTACGGCAATTTGACCTGTACCTAAAGGCACATCATTTTCTGAGGAAGTCTTCACATCGAGGCCTACTGGAATATCCTTCTTTAAATCTTTCACGTGCATTAATTTGAAACGATTCGGATATTTCTTCAGATAGGCCAGTGGATCCTGACCAAATTGTTGCACCCAAAGGATATCAATTTCGAAAGAAACATAGTCTGGATTCGTGTGTTGAATCAAATAATCGTACATCGTGCCATTTTCATACGGAATAAAATCATAACCATGGTTATGGTAACTGAATTCAAGGCCATTTTCTTTTAACTTTTGGCCTACCCTATTAAAATCTTTCACTGCCACATCCGCATCTTCAACCGTAAATGCACCCTTGTGCGGAATCATGCCTACTCTCACAAAATTAGCCCCTAGTGTCTTTGCATTCTGAATCACCTCATTCGTTTTATTCGTCAACGCATCATAACTCACCCCATAACTCGTGCAAACCATCCCTCGCGCATCTAATAAGGCCCTCATTTCAGCGGCCGTTTTACCAAAGAGGTTCGAAAATTCGATATTTAAAATCCCCATTTCTTTGATAAAATCCAAAGTCCCCGGCACATCCTTACTGAACTCATTTCTGAACGTAAAGGAAACAACTCCGGGGGTGTCTTTCAAGATTTTGCTGAATCGCTGCTGGGCGAAAAGGGGCTGCGCCAATAGGCAAAAAAATAGCAGGATACGATTTTTCATATAATTCCTTTTTATGAA
>JBJTMW010000152.1:0-3993 GCA_046070715.1 Aquirufa sp.
CTTTTACCGGAAGTCACGATGTGGCGGATTGGTGGCAGGGATTAGTAGGGCCCGGCAAACTGTTCAATCCGGAGAATAATCTCATCGTTTGCGTCAATATTTTAGGTTCACATTACGGTTCATCAGGTCCATTAACGGTAGATCCGAGAACCGGTAAACCTTATTTTCATACTTTCCCGGATATCACCATTCGGGATGTGGTGGCTAGTTTCGAGATTTTACGCAAGGAATTAAAGATTACGAAAATCAAAACCTGCATTGGTGGTTCTCTAGGGGGGCAGCAAGCCGTTGAATGGGCGATTATTAATCCAGGTTTGATTGAAAATTTGATTTTAGTAGCCACGAACGCCGTACATTCGCCTTGGGGTATTGCCTTTAATGAGTCCCAAAGAATGGCCATCGAAGTCGACCCCACTTGGAAAGAATCGCAGCCAAAAGCCGGTCTCGAAGGAATGAAAGCCGCTCGTGCGACCGCTTTGATCTCGTATCGCAATTACGAAACCTACCAAATTACGCAAGCTAGAAAGGAGAATTCGTATGGATCTTCTTTACGCGCCGTCTCTTATCAGCGCTACCAAGGCGAGAAATTAGCCCAGCGTTTTAATGCCTATTCCTATTTTCAATTGTCGAAAATGATGGATTCGCAGGACGTAGGCCGTAACCGTGGCGGTGCGATCGCTGCCTTGAAACAGATTCAATCGAAAACCTTGGTTATCGGCATCAAATCAGATGCCTTGTTTCCGATTGTGGAGCAAGAGTTTTTGGCCAAATACATTCCAGGTGCTTCTTTCCACGTCATCGACTCCCTATATGGACACGATGGATTTTTAATCGAAAGTGGATTGATGACCAAAGCCGTTCGTTTATGGCAGAAATTACAACGCCTCGAAGTCAACCCGATGGCCGATTTCTTCCAAGCCTTAGAAGCAAAACTCGCCTCCCATGAAATTTCACAATAAAGTTGTTTGGATAACGGGAGCTTCCTCTGGAATTGGCGAAGCCTTAGCCTACGCTTTCGCGGCGGAAGGGGCACAATTAGTCTTGTCTGCGCGCAGAGAAGAAGAGTTGCAGCGAGTGGCCAAAGCTTGCGGCAATGCCTACGTGCTCCCTTTTGACATGCTTTCGTTGTCAGAACACGCGGATCGCGTGCAGGATGTCATTCAAACCTATGGTCGCATCGATTATTTAGTCTTAAATGCCGGCGTTTCCCAGCGTTCTTTTGTAAAGGATACCGAGTTCGACGTGTATCGCCGCCTTTTTGAGGTGAATTTCTTCTCGATTGTCTCTTTAACGCAGGCCGTTTTGCCGGTATTTACCGCCCAAAAATCGGGCGTTTTCGTTCCGGTTGCCTCGGTTGCGGGTCGTATTTCTACACCGCGAAGAGCCGCTTATGGTGCGACGAAACATGCGCTAATCGGTTTCTTTGATTCCGTTCGCGCGGAAGTTTTCAATGATGGCATTCGAGTGTCCACGATTTTGCCGGGTTACATCAAGACGAATATTTCCCTTAATGCCATGAACGAGAAAGGGGAGGCTTATGGAAAGATGGATCCGAATCAGGCCAAAGGCTTAGATCCGAATTTCACCGCACAAAAAATCTTGCAAGCCGTGCTAGCAGAGAAAAACGAATTCTTTGTGGGAGGTTTCCTTGAAGGATTTGGCCTATTTGTTAAACGATTCTTTCCTTCGATTATGCCTTTTATGTTGCGGAAGATTAAGAATACGTAGCCGTCTTTTTCTCGCTAAAGAAGAACACAAACAGAAGCAGAACAACCCCAGCAATCGCGGCTGGCACCATCCAAACCGCTTGCCAATCCTTCACCTCATTTACTGTGTAGTAATCGAGCACGATGCCCGAAAGCTTTGATCCGATCCCCATTCCGATTCCGTAAGTGGCAAAAGTGATTAAACCTTGGGCAGAATTCTTGATTTTCTCGCCTGCTTTTTGGTCCGTATAAATCTGTCCCGTCACAAAGAAGAAATCGTAGCAAACCCCGTGCAAAATAATCCCAATGTAAAGGATCCATTCACTCGAAATTCCATCCCCATAACCGAAGCAAAGGAATCGAATAATCCAGGCCACTAGCCCCACTACGAGCATTTTCTTAACACCTAGGCGCGTAAAGGCGATGGGGATTAACAACATAAAAATCACTTCCGAAGCCTGTCCCAAGGACATTTTGTTTTCCACATTGCTCATGTGTGAATCCGTCAACGAAGGATTTGCCATTGCATAATAGAAAGACAAAGGAATGCAGATTAAAATCGAAGAAATGAAGAAGATCAAGAACGAGCGGTCTTTGAACAATTTCAGCGCATCTAAACCCAAAATCTGTGCCACGGAAGCGTTTTTGTCGCCTTTCGGAGGTGTATTGGGTAAGGTAAATGCGTATATTCCTAATAGGAAGGAGGTGTACATTGCGATCTCAAAAATGGCCACCTTGTCTCCTAGGGCATAAAATCCAATAATATTCGTCACCACAATCCAGGCGATGGTTCCGGTTACTCGAATGCTGGGGAATTCCTTTTCTGGATTGGCCATTTGATTCATCGCAATCGAATTCGATAGGGCCAAATTAGGGGCAAAACAGAGTGTGTAGGCTAAAATATACCAGAAGAAGGCCTCTGGATCTCTTTCTAAGCTCAAAAAATAGAGGATTACACCACCCAAAATATTCAAAAAGCCCATCACTTTTTGGGCAGCAAAAAAGCGGTCAGAAATCAAGCCCACGAAAAAGGGAGCAAAGATGGAAGCAATCGCAAAAGTGGTGTAAGCATTTCCCACTTGATCCCCGGTAGCGTGTAAATTATCTAACAAGTATTTACTCATTTGACCATACCAGGCGCCCCATCCGAAGAACATCAGGAACATCATCGACATGAGTTGGAATTTCACGCTACTTTTCATCGTTTTTTAGGTTTAGAGACACCAAAAATACAAATTTGTGTGATATTTAAAATTTTCTGAAAATATATTTTTCGGGCATTTTCTGCGTTTTCGCACACCTATTTTCGGTTATTTTTTCATTTTTTCGACTATCGGGTCTGTTTTTGAATGCCGTTTTTCTAATTGTTGCAAAAATCTCATTTTATCACCCAAAAACACAACTTGGCGTGTAATTTGCGACAGCTTCTATTTATTTGATAAACCGTAATATTTGTCGTTTTTTTGAGTGTTGAATTGAATTCAGCACCCCATTATGCTTGGAATCTTATTAATATCGGCGCGGCCAACAGGTGAATTTCACGGATCGATGCCCTTGTTTTTGGGAGCGTTTACGGTGATTTCTTTGGTCTTAATTGGATTTGGGATTGTCCTTTTCAAAAAGCGCAAAGAGTGGGTGCACAATTCAAAGATGACCTACGGTAAAATCGTCGAAATCTCGAAGCGCTATTCCCGCGATGACCACAGCGGTCGCTTCCCTATCTATTTCCCTATTGTCTCTTACTATGTGAATGGGTTGGAATTTAGACGTGAGGCGGACAAAGGTTTGGCCAAAAACTGCGAAATCGGCCAAGAAATCCCCGTTCGTTATTTATCGGAGAACCCATACGAGGCCTCTTTGGCAGAAAATACGGTACCCGGCCTAAATCCATCGATCTTCTTTGTGATGGGCTTGTTGATGCTAGCCAGCGCGATCATCTTGTTGATCATGAAGTCCTAATTTCATTTTTCGAAGGCTTTTTGTAAATTGGTCCAAAATCTAGGACTATGGAAACCCCTATTAAAGAAAAAGAGCAGTTTAGAAATTACGATCAAGGCGATATCACGGCCGCCGTGAAAGAGCATTACCGCAAGATGCGCTCGCGCCAAACATACGAATACGTCCAGCGCATGAAGGCCAAATACCTCACCTTCGAACGTCCCATGGACTTATGGGACATGATGGAGCGCCTCAATGCGTTAGTTGATGTCTCCGATCCAGATTTAAATCTCCCTAACATTATTCACTTATTGCAATCTGCCGAAGGTCTGCGCGCAGACGGTCGTCC
>JBJTMW010000153.1:0-2965 GCA_046070715.1 Aquirufa sp.
ATAAACGATGAAAAAACTCCTCTACCTATCTCTTCTTTTGACCTTTTTCGCTTGTAAAAAGTCAGACGAACCCTCTTCCGAATTAGCCAAAATCGTAGGCGACTATTACGAAGAGCAATTAAAACTCAATCCCGGCTCAGCTACTGCGAACGGCGATAACCGCTACAACGATCAGTTAAACATCGATTTCACGGAAAGTCACCGCGCTTTGGTGAAATCGGTTTTAGAGAAATACCAGCAATCTTTAGCCACGCTAAATCGCACAGATTTAAATGCAAACGATCAAATCACCTATGATTTATTGACTCGGGACATCAAATTAGGTTTGGAGGGATTGACGTATCCAGACAATTTGACTCCATTGAACCAATTTTATGGCTTTCACTTGACTTTCGCTCAATTAGGCTCAGGCCAAGTTATTCAGCCTTTCAAAACCGTGAAGGATTACGAAAACTGGGAAAAAAGGATGAAAAAAGGAGTGGCTTATTTAGATTCTTCCATCGTTTATTTCCGTAGAGGAATGAAGGAGGATTATGTATTACCAAAGGCTTTGGTCCTCAAAATCATCCCCCAATTAACCGCTTTCGCCGTTAAGGACATCAAGGAATCGACATTTTATGGCCCATTAAAACAATTCCCTGCCTCATTCTCTGAAGCAGACAAAAAGCGTTTTACCGCAGAATATACGGCCGCAATTCAAAACGAAGTTCTTCCGGCTTATGCTCGTTTAGCTTCATTCTTACAAAACGAATACTTGCCTAAAGCACGCACTAGTACGGGAATCAGTGCCTTGAAAAATGGAGCAGCCTATTACCAATACCTTATCCGTTTGTTAACTACCACAGACAAGCCAGCAGACGAAATCTACCAAACAGGTTTAAGCGAAGTGAAGCGTATTCGTACCGAAATGGAGAAAACGAAGAATGCGGTGGGCTTCAAAGGAACTTTGGCGGAATTCTTCACTCACATGAAGACAGACCCGAAATTCTATCCTTACAAAACCCCAGCTGAAGTATTAGCCGCCTTCCATGCGATTCACAAGAAGATGGAACCACAATTAAAGACGATGTTTGGTCGCACACCTAAAACGCCGTTTGAGATTCGCCAAACCGAAGCTTTCCGCGCCGCATCTGCTTCCGCGGAATACTTCCAAGGTTCAGAAGATGGAACGAGACCAGGGATTTTCTATGTGCCTATTTTGGACGCTAAAAAATTCAATACCACTTCCGGCATGGAAAGTTTATTCTTGCACGAGGCGATACCAGGACACCATTACCAAGTAAGCCTACAACAAGAAAACAGTCAATTACCTAAGTTCCGCCGCTTCGGAGGGAACTCCGCTTATGCGGAAGGCTGGGCACTTTACACCGAAAGTCTAGGCAAAGAATTAGGTCTATATACAGATCCATACCAATACATGGGCGCTTTAGGCGATGAAATGCACCGTGCGATTAGACTCGTCGTAGATGCCGGAATGCACTCGAAAAATATGACCCGTGAAGAAGCGATTAAATTCATGATGGACAATGAACCCTTAAGTGAAGAAGGCACCATTGCGGAAATTGAGCGTTATATGGCCATTCCAGCACAGGCATTAAGCTACAAAATAGGTGCCTTGAAAATCCGTGAGATTCGCGAGCGTTTGACGAAAGAAATGGGTCCTAAATTCAAATTATCCGATTTCCACGACGAACTATTGAAGGATGGAAATATGCCTTTGGATGTTTTGGAGACAAAAATGAACGCCTGGGCTGCTTCGAAAAAATAATGCAATTAACGACCACATTCCCCATTCCTGCAGCACCCGTTTCGATGAACCATCGGAGCCGGGTGCTGACGATGGGTTCTTGTTTTGCCGCCTCTATGGGGTCGCGAATGAGTAAATTACCACTGGAGGTGATGACGCAGCCTTTTGGTACTCTTTTTCATCCTTTTGCCATTTCGCGGGCATTATCAGGAGAGGTTTCGGAAGAGGTATATGAACAAGGTGGGTATTTTTTGCACCCAGATTACCATTCTATATTTACGGCGACTTCATCAGCAGACTTGCTGGAAGATATTCGTTCGGTGGCTGCTGAAGTTGCTACATTTGCGGCTTCATCCGACTTTATCATCCTCACCTGGGGAACGTCATTTAGTTATTTCGACAAACATCTAAATAAAACCGTCGCCAATTGCCACAAGATGCCAGCGGATCGTTTCGAAAAACGATTATCGACCGTTGAGGAGATCGTTTCCAATTTCGGCTCTCTAATTTCAACTCTCCCAGCTACGACGCAAGTAATATTAACCGTCTCCCCCGTTCGCCATACCAAAGACGGAATGACAGAAAACCAGGTTTCTAAATCGACTCTGCGTGTAGCGGCGGATATCGTTTCCAAACAATTCGAAAATGTGAACTATTTCCCAGCCTACGAAATAATGCTGGACGAATTGCGCGATTACCGTTTCTATGAGGCTGATATGATACATCCGAATGAGCAAGCGCAGGATTATATTTGGGAGCGATTTATGCCGGCCTATTTCGATTCAGAACTGCAGGAAATTTCTAAACGCTGGAATTCGATTTACCGGACTTTGGCACATAGACCACACCCGACTAAATTATTCGACCATAGACGGGTTTTAGAAGTCTTGTTAGCGGAATTAAATGGTGAAAAATACCAAGAAATTGATACTTGCAAAATCGCCGAATACGTCGCGCATGAAATAAAAAACACGTATATTTGAGGTTTGAAAAGGAAAAGAGATTCATGGGAGAATTAAGTGTAAGCAAAGAGATTATATTAGGTGCCTTAAGTACCGTTCAAGAGCCCGATCTGAAGAAAGATCTAGTGACTTTGAATATGATTAAAGACGTGGAATTAGGCGTGGGCGAAGTTCGCTTTACGGTCGTTTTAACGACACCTGCCTGTCCACTAAAGGAGAAGATCAGAAAAGATTGCGAGGACGCGATTCACAACCT
>JBJTMW010000154.1:0-2811 GCA_046070715.1 Aquirufa sp.
GAGGATTGGAGCTCCGTTTCAGAAACGAGATTAATATTCAGCGGATTCGCAAGATAGTAGTCGAAGCTAGATTGCTTTTCTTCCTCTTCTTGTATGGGAATTTGGGCGAAACAGGTAAAAGAAGCTAGGATAAAGAGGATCGTTTTCAAGGGATTAATTTTCCTTGAAATTACCTTTTGATCGAGTTATAAGGCAGATTAAAACTGATAATGAAAATCAGTCAGTTGAACTTCCGTTCGATGAGTCTGTGAAGTTCTTCCCAGATGGCTTCGTTTTCTGCCTGGCGATAGGCTGCATAGCGCTCTACCAGTGCCTGAGACCAAGTCTCCGCTTCTGCTTCCTCATCGATGAATTGAATCAACGATTCTAATTGCGCGACATCGCCTAGGAATATTTTCTGGATGAATTGTATGCGTTGGTGCAAGCTGAGGGTATCAGCGATGCGTTGCGTCATTTGCGACTCAACTTTGGCCTTCAATGAATCCGATGAACCACTTAATAAATCCTTTAGTCGCTTGAATTCCTCTTCAGTGGAGTCTTCTAGGCTTTCTGGTGCCTCGAAATAGACCTCTGTATTTAATAAGTCGAAAGGTTCTGCAGGTGTTTCGGCAGCAGAATAAGGCGCCTCGAAAACCGGAGCATCCGGCGCCTCATACGCATTCAATAAATCGGCAAAACTAGGTTGCGGCACATCAACCACGGGAACGGCAATACTTTCTATCCAAGAGGCCCAAATAAATTCTGGCAAGGCAACCTGATATAACAAGGTTTGAGCAATTCCTTCCCATTTCTCTTGAAAACGAGGACTTGTCCAAGGGAAATTAGGGAAATTCTCTTGCGCGCGTGTGGAGTTCAACTGTGCTAATAAATCCGCTTGAATCGCCTCAATAATCGGGGTAGGAACTTCCCAGGCTAATACCTCTTGAAAAGTGATTGATTCAGGTGAATCATTCCAGTATTGCAAGAATATATTAGGTGCCATAGGTGTTGATTATTTAATGTCTAATTGTTCGCAAGCCATTCTTGCTGCAGTTTGTTCTGCTTTCTTCTTCGAATAGCCTTTGCCTTCTGAGATTTTTTCGCCGTCTAAGATGACCAAAGCCGTAAATTCACGGTTGTGGTGTTCTCCCTCTTGATCGAGTTCAAAAGAGACCTTTTTGCCTTCTTTTTGGGCCCATTCGATCAGCATTGACTTGAAGTTCGGGTTGTTTTGTACAACGGCGTCTAGGTCAAAGTATTGCGTTAGGATCTTTTTAATGATGAAGTTTTGGGTGAAGGCAAAGCCTTTGTCTAGATACACCGCACCCACAAAAGCCTCCAAAGCATCTCCGTACATCGAAGTGCGGGACATGGCGTTTTTACGCTGCGTTTCGTACTCGATCACTTCCTCTAATCCTAATTTCCGGCCAATCACGTTCAATGACTCCCGACTGACCATACGAGAACGTATTTCGGTCAAGAAGCCTTCGTCTTTGAAGGGGAATTTTTGGAACAAATACGTCGCCGTAATCATGCCAAGGACTGAATCACCCAAGAATTCCAGGCGTTCATTCGACTCTTTATAGTTCTCTGAAACACTCTCCTTTGAGGCAGAAGAATGTAAAAAGGCTAGTCTGTATAACGTTAAATTACTCGGACTAGCCCCAATAAGATGTGTAACCGATCTCTTTAAGAATTTCTCTCGTTCGTCTAGTCGAATCGGATCTAACCAGTTTAGGAGAGATTTTACGGCCATATTTGTCTTAGATTTTTCTGAAAATAACCGTCGCGTTGTGACCACCGAATCCAAATCCGTTGCTCAATGCCACATCGATTTTGTGCGATTTTCCTACGTTCTCCGTCAAGTCGATGCGTTGATCGATTTCTGGATCGCGGTTAAATACGTTGATGGTAGGCGGGACAAATTGGTGTTGAATGGCAAGTATAGACGCTACCGCCTCTACCGCACCCGCACCACCTAATAAGTGACCTGTCATAGATTTCGTCGAGGAGATGGCTAATTTATAAGCATGCTCCCCAAAACAATCCACGATCGCTTTGATTTCTTGTGGATCACCGATTGGAGTGGATGTACCGTGTGTATTTACGTAATCTACTTCTTCTGGCTTGATATTTGCATCTTCTAAGGCATCGATCATCGACAATAAAGCGCCGTAACCCTCTGGGTGCGGTGCTGTAATGTGGTGAGCGTCAGACGAGAAACCTCCGCCGATTAATTCAGCATAGATTTTCGCACCACGTACTTTGGCATGCTCATATTCTTCTAAAATCAAGGCTCCTGCTCCTTCACCTACCACAAAACCATCGCGATCCACGTCATAAGGACGAGAAGCCGTAGCCGGATCATCATTACGAGTAGACATCGCGTGCATAGCAGTGAAACCACCTACCGATGCAATCGTTACAGGCGCCTCAGAACCACCCGTTACACACACGTTAATACGTCCGGTACGAATGTAGTTAAAGGCATCAATGATCGCGTTGTTCGCGGAAGAACAAGCAGAAACGGTTACGTAGTTAGGTCCACGGAATCCGTTGCGGATAGAGATTTGGCCTGAAGAGGAATCAGCAATCATCTTAGGGATGAAGAATGGATTGATTTTAGGGGTTCCATCTCCTTGTCCGAAATAGATCATTTCGTCTTCAAAAGTTTTCAAACCGCCAATACCTGATCCCCAGATAACGCCTACTTTATTTTTATTCAAAGTTTCCATGTCAAAATTCGCATCAGCAATCGCCTCATCAGCGGCTACTACTGCGTATTGAGTGAATGGATCCATTTTACGAGCTTCTTTAGTATGGATAAAATCT
>JBJTMW010000155.1:0-3260 GCA_046070715.1 Aquirufa sp.
CATTTTGAAAGCGGCTGCACCCGTGTGTGGAGGTATCAATTTGGAATATTACTTCTCTCGCGTGGATGGCGAAAAATTAGGCGCAGGCACGAAGTTACCGCACAATGTGATGGGGCTTTTTGGGGTGGCGAATGGCATCGACGGGGATTTGAGACCTGGTTTACCCGCTCAAATGACCGAAGTGCATGACCCTGTTCGTTTGCTTTTAATCGTAGAACACTTCCCTGAAATCGTGTTGAAAACCATCCAAAAGGCGGAAGAAACCTACGAATGGTTCATCAATGACTGGGTAAAACTCGTGTCGATTAACCCAGAAACGAAAGAGCTGTCTGTTTTTGAGAAAGGGGCGTTTAAGCCTTACGAACCGCTGACCAAGGATATTCAAGAGATTGATAATTTGGATACCTTATTAGCATCTTCGCAAGAGAATTTTCCTGTTTATTTAATCAATCAAAATTAATCATACCATGAATTTAACCCTTCATTTATTTATCTGGGTGCCTATTTTCGGCTTTTTGGTGAGTTTAATTTTACCCAAAAAGAACGAGACACTCATCTCCGCCACCGCCTTTGGGACCTTAGCGATTCAATTAAGTATCGCCACGGGTTTCATCGCGTATTGGCTCACTACAGGAGCTGAAACCATTCAAATCAATGACCTAATTCTCTTTAAAAACGAGGAATATATCTTCCAAATTGATTTTCTGTTCGACAAAATAACAGCGGTCTATTTGCTGGTGGGAGCCATTTTAACGTTTATGGTTACCTTGTATTCTCGCTATTATTTACACCGAGAGGCGGGTTATAAGCGCTTTTTCAATACGACCCTGTTCTTTTATGTGGGCTATTGTTTAACAACGCTTTCAGGCAACTTAGAGACACTTTTCATCGGTTGGGAAATCCTCGGGATTTCATCCTTCTTACTGATTTCTTTTTACCGCGAGCGTTATTTGCCGGTGAAGAATGCGGTGAAAGTATTCTCCATTTACCGTATTGGTGATGTGGGAATCATTTTAGCGATGTGGGCGAGTCACCACCTTTGGGGCCAAAATATCACGTTTTTCCAATTGAACAACGCGCAACTCGTGCATGAGCACTTGCAAACGCATAGTTTAATCGGGGTATTCATCTCATTGATGTTCCTCTTGTCTGCTACAGCTAAATCAGCACAATTGCCTTTCTCGTCTTGGTTGCCTCGCGCCATGGAAGGCCCTACGCCGTCTTCTGCCATTTTTTATGGTTCACTTTCGGTGCACATAGGGGTTTTCTTATTGCTACGAACCTTTCCTTTTTGGGAAAATCAAACCTCTGTTCGAATACTCATTGCCGCCTTAGGTTTATTGACGGCTGTTATCGCTACAGGGATCGCGCGGGTTCAGTCTTCCGTGAAAAGCCAAATTGCTTATGCGTCCATCGCCCAAATAGGCTTGATCTTTTTCGAAGTATCCCTTGGATTCGAGAAACTGGCCTTGTTCCACTTTGCAGGAAATGCGTTCCTACGGACTTACCAATTATTGGTTTCTCCCTCAGTGGTTTCGTATTTAATCAGAGAACAATTCTACCACTTCGAGCCGCGTGCTAATTCGATCGAGCGTTTATTGCCTACAAAATTGCGCAATACCCTCTATGTGCTGTGTTTGAAGGAATGGAATTTAGATTCCTTTATGTACCAATACCTTTGGAATCCTATGAAATGGGCAGGAAACAAACTGAATTTCTTAAATGGAAAGCGTTTGATAGCCTATTTTGTACCGGCTTTTGGCATCAGTTATTATCTGATTAACCAAAACCAAATGAACGAAAGTGCCCTGCACTGGCTTCCGATTATTTTCGCTGGCATAGGCTTGATCCTCGTATTTAAATCCTTTACCCAACGCCGAAGTATTCGTTTAAGCTGGATTTTAGTGATCATGAACCATTTCTGGATTGCTTTGGCGATATCCTTGAATGAGAAATTCGATTCCTTCGAATCGGTACTCTATTTAAGTGGCATTATGGTGGCTGGGCTTGTCGGATACCTTTGCTTACAGCGTTTGTTCCAGCAAGAAGGAAAAATGACCCTGAATCGTTTCCAAGGTCTATCTGAAAACCACCCTAAAATAGCGCTGATCTTCTTACTAGCCTGTTTAGGATTGACTGGATTTCCAATAACACCCACCTTCATAGGAGAGGATTTAATCTTCTCACACATCCATGAAGATCAATTTATTTTAGCGAGCATCGTGTCACTTAGCTTTATCCTCGATGGATTAGCCGTGATTCGCATTTACGCCCGCATTTTTATGGGTCCTAATTATAGAACCCATGCCGAATTTTCAAACAGATATTTTTAATAAAAATTTAGATACCATGAAAAACAAATTAGAATTACCAAAAGACGGCATTGCAGGTCTTAAAGAGAATTTCTCTTCCGATGCAGTATCGGGATTTATCGTCTTTTTATTGGCTTTACCCTTAAGTTTAGGAATTGCCAAAGCCTCGGATTTTCCACCCATCATGGGTTTATTAACTGCCATTGTAGGTGGTATTGTGGTGAGTATTTTTAGTGGTTCCCGTTTAACGATTAAAGGGCCTGCTGCTGGATTAATTGTCATCGTTGCGAGTGCCGTTGCGGAGTTTGGTAAAGGAGACAACGTGTTAGGCTGGCATTTAGCTTTAGGAGCGATGGTGGTTGCGGGTTTAGTCCAAATCTTATTCGGTGTTTTCAAATTGGGGAAATTGATGGATTTTTTTCCCCTTTCTGCGGTGCATGGTATGCTAGCAGCGATTGGTTTAATCATCATTGGTAAACAAATTCCTGTTTTCTTGCACACTTCGGTTTCCACGAAAGGGAAAGGGCCTTTGGAATTATTTGCTTCGATTCCTGAATTCGTTGCGCACTTAGATCCGAAAGCTACGGTAATCGGTGTCGTAAGTTTAGCCATCATGATGGGTTGGCCAGCGATTAAGAATCCAATAATCAAGAAAATTCCTGCGCCATTAGTCGTTCTAGCCTTAGCTATTCCAGCGGAGTTGTACATGAATTTCCAGACGATTGCGCCGGATGCATTAGTAAAAATTGGAAGTTTGGTAGATAATATTCAATTGAATGCCTCTTTTGAGGGATTAAATGAGTCAGGTATCTTCATCAAATTTGTGATCATGTTCGCTTTAGTAGGTTCATTGGAATCTCTATTGACTGTGAAAGCGATGGATATGTTAGATCCTTACAAACGCAAATCAGATGCAAATAAGGATTTGATCGCTACGGGTATTGGTAA
>JBJTMW010000156.1:0-5511 GCA_046070715.1 Aquirufa sp.
TCCATTTTCTTTTATTAAGGTGATTAATTCATCCACCGCAGAAACCGCGGGAACTGACTTTTTCACTACTTCTTGCCCTTTGTAGAGCGCAATTTTGTCTTTTCCAATCCCTACATATCCATAATCAGCATCCGCCATTTCTCCAGGACCATTCACGATGCAACCCATGATTCCAATCTTGATGCCTTTTAGGTGATCTGTTTTTTGGCGAATCATTGCCGTCGTTTCTTGCAAGTCAAATAAGGTGCGACCACACGACGGACATGAAATGTATTCCGTTTTGGAGATACGCATCCTACTCGCTTGAAGTGTCCCAAAATTCGTCGAATTACACAATGTTTCTTTATTCTTAGAATGCTTCAAACTTACCATTAATCCATCCCCTAAACCATCGATAAACAAGGCTCCACCGTCCGTAGGAGCGAACAATTGGAATTGATCGTCTGAAACTGAGGTATAGTTTAAATGAATAATCACCGGATTAGTTATTCCTTTCTCAATCAAATGAAAGAAAGCGCGGCGAATAGCGGGCATCTGATGTGCATTCGTGGAATGCAAAACAATAACGGCAGTTTCATCAAAGGTATTGGCACCTGCTATTAAATCTGCTGCTTCCAATGATATAAAATTCAAAGTTGCGTGCTTTTCTAGAGCAGTTTGATAATGGGCGTAAGAAAATAACGGATAAACATATTCAGAAGGTGTCCAAACGGAGGCATCTTGGATTTGACGTAAGCCATTAGGCAACATAAAATCAAGTGATTGTTCACCGGTATAAATAAAATCAGCTCCTAGGTCATTCATGGCCCATTTATCCGGTTCAGGTAAATAGAAATGACCTATCGCTTTCAAATCTGTAGTGCTGATGTTCGACTTAGAAGAGAAATCAGCAATGACCCGGGGAACCTGATGGCCACCTATCGAAAAGATTTCTGTTGTCTTTCTACGCGAATGGGCAAACGGATGAATAGGGGAGTCAAACGCTTCAGATTGCCCTGAAAAAAAAGCAATAGGATCCTGAGACGCGGCTCGCGTATCATACCGACGTACTAAGTCTTGTGCCACTGGAATTTCAAATTCTGGATCTTCAGTTAAAGAAACGCGAATGGTATCGCCTAAGCCATCTTCTAATAAAGTGCCTATACCCACCGCCGATTTAATTCGACCATCTTCACCCTCACCGGCTTCTGTTACCCCTAAGTGCATCGGATAGGCCTTAAATCCGCCATCCTTCAACTTTTTACTTAATAAACGGTAGGCTTCCACCATCACCTGTGTATTCGACGATTTCATCGAAAGCACGATGTTGAAATAGTTTTCGTCCTCACAAATGCGTAGGAATTCCAATGCCGATTCAACCATCCCGTGTGGTGTATCCCCATAACGGCTCAAAATACGATCAGAAAGCGAACCGTGATTCGTTCCAATACGCATCGCTGTGCCGTATTCCTTACAAATTTTAACTAATGGAAGGAATTTATCGCGGATGCGATCTAGTTCAGATGCATAGGAAGCATCGGTATAATCAATTGTTTCAAAGCGCTTTTTGTCCGCATAATTACCCGGATTAATACGCACTTTTTCCACGATCCTAGCAGCTAATTCTGCTGCGTTAGGCGTAAAGTGAATATCTGCCACTAAAGGCGTCGTGTAGCCACGCTCGCGTAATCCTTTGCGAATATTTTCGAGATTTTGGGCCTCCTTCACAGATGGAGCCGTAATGCGAACTAATTCACAACCCGCGTCGATCATTCGAATGGATTGTTCAATAGACTCCTGCGTATCCATCGTATCCACTGTTGTCATCGACTGGATCCGAATAGGGAAGTCTGAACCTAAATAAAGATCGCCTATTTGCACTGGAATCGTTTTGCGCCGTTCATAGGCATACAACGATGAGGCGTACTGATTTCCACCAGCAGTTAAAGGATCAGTGACCAAAGAATGAATAGACATAGCTAATTTAAAACGCAAAAATACGCAATTCTACTTCCAAGAACTCTTTTTATGCCCAATTGTTGCGTAATAATAGATAAAAATATAACAAGGGATCAAAATCAGGTAGGCAGTCTGTGTGTTCCCGATTTGATCTGCAATTTTTCCATACAACAAAGGCATAAGCGCTCCACCTGAAATCATCATGATGATTAATGCGCTACCCATCTTGGTAAATTTACCCAAACCATTGATTGCCAAAGGCCACAAGGCTGGCCACATCAACGCATTCGCTAAACCTAATAAGGCCAAACATAAGACGGAATTAAATCCGGTAAAAGTGATTGCTCCGATGGAAAACAACACACCCAAAATAGCCGAATAGTTCAATGCTTTTTGCTGAGAAATGTATTTAGGGATAAAGAAGATCCCCACTAAATAACCGGCTAACATTCCATACAAGGTGTAAGTGGTGAAGCTTTTGGCCACATCCTGACTGAAACCTTGTGAAACCCCGTAATTGATAATCGTATCACCGGCGATCACCTCTACACCTACATACAAAAAGAAAGCTACTAGCCCTAAAACAAGGCTCGGATAAGCCCATACACTAGACTTCGCATTCCCAGCTTCCTCCTTAGTCTCCTCCGCTTCCACTTCAGGTAAAGACGAAAACCACACCCAAACAGCTAAAACCACTAAAACCGCGGTCATAATACCATAAGGCATAATAACAATGGCTAATTTCTCCGATCCAGCCACGGCACTGGAAAGAAATAATCCCCCAAAAATAAACTGGCTCAAAATCCCAGCCACCTTATTACAAATACCCATGACAGAAATACGTTGTGCCGCAGAATCCGCAGGACCCAAAATCGTTACATACGGATTCGAAGCCGTTTGAAGAAGTGCTAAACCGGTACCGATCACGAAAAGACCGAATAAAAACATCGGATAATTCGCCATTTTTGCCGCTGGAATAAATAACAAGGTTCCCACAGCCATCGCTAAAAGTCCCATAGACATCCCTTTCTTAAAGCCTGTTTTCGCTAAAACCCAAGAGGAGGGAATTGCCATCACGAAATAGGAGATGAAAAAGGCAAAAGTAACGAGCAGAGAGTCGAAGTTATTTAATTGAAAAGCATCTTTAAAGAAGGCAATTAAGACCGAATTCACCCAGGTCACAAAACCGAAGACAAAAAAGAGAATTCCGATAATTAAAAGAGGTCCGTTAACGTTTTTAGATGGGTTCATAGGTTTAGTATTGTTCGTTTAAAGCAAAAATAGGTTGATTTTTCTTCCATTTACCGCGTGTAAAATCAGGAATTTGAATAGGAGCGGAGCCTTTTTTAATAGACTCCTCTGAAAGTGGCGCAATAGCAGACCAAGCCGCCGCATCATATACGTCGATTGGTGGAGCTACTTTCGCCTTGATCGCCTCAATAAAGGCTCTTAAAACAAAATAATCAATACCTCCGTGACCCGCATTCTCAGCATCCGCCGCATGCGCTTTCCACAAAGGGTGATCGTATTTATCTAGATAAGGTTTCGCCTCTTCCCAGCGGTGTGCTTTGGGCGAGACACCCTCTAAATAAATTGATTTATTATCTTCCATCCAAAGTCCTTTCGTCCCTTGCACCCGGAATCCCAGCGAATAAGGACGGGGAGAATTCGTATCGTGTGTAATGAGTATGGTTTCTCCGTTTACACATTTGATCATCGTTTGAACGATATCGCCACATTTGAAATTCACTTTCGCATTCGGATGATCAGCTCCTCCTTTTTCTACGATGTAATTATGTAGTCCCAAAGAGGGCGTTGCCATAGAAGTTAAATAAGCAAACTGATTCCCTCGGTTAATATTCAACATCTCAGCTACAGGCCCTAAGCCGTGTGTCGGATACAAATCGCCATTGCGGTCGACAGAGTGCTGCGTGCGCCATTTGGCCTCAGAAAAACCTTTCTCGCCAAACTCCACTCCACCACCGTAAGCTTGCTTTCCATCATTAAATTTCACTTCGCGCAAATCATGCTGGTATCCACACTGCACGTGATTTAACGTTCCAAACATCCCCTGGCGAACCATATTCAACGTCGCGAGTACATCACGGCGATAGCACACATTCTCTAAAATCATGCAATGAGAACCTGTTTTCTCAAACATATTCACCAGATCCCAGGATTCTTTCAAAGTAACCGTAGCAGAAACTTCCACGCCGGCATATTTACCTTGCTTCATCACTTCTAAGGCCATAGGAACGTGCCATTCCCAAGGAGTGGCAATGACTACGCCATCGATATCTGTGCGTTTCGCTAAGTTTTCAAAATCTTTTTCTGTCTTTCCATAGACCGCAGGGGCGGGACGTCCTTTATCAGAAACCATCTTTAAAGCGATATCGATGGCTTTAGGATCAATATCACAAATGGCCACCACCTCGACATCCGGTCGATACATGGCCATTTCGAGGTGATTTTGGCCTCTTAATCCCACACCGATAAAACCTAAACGCACTTTTGTTTGTTCTTCTGGTAGCTGTCGTAGAAATGTAGGGAATAAAGCGGTACCTGAGGTATATACTAAGGAATCAGAGATAAACTTCCTTCTTTTCATTTGGTTAATGATAGGTTCAAATAGTGTTTAAAAGATGAAATTTAAGGAAAATACTTTAAATTTATAAGAATTTAGAAAAAATGACTGAAGCCCCTCGCGTTAGCGTATTCCGAAAAGAACATTTCAATGCCGCGCACCGCTTGCATAACCCGCTTTGGAGCCCGGAAAAGAACAAAGAGATTTTCGGATTATGCAATAATCCTAACTACCACGGACATAATTATGAAATAATTATTCAGGTAACGGGAACAATTGACCCAGAAACGGGTTATGTAATCGATACGAAATTTTTATCGGATTTAGCGCAAACAGAAGTTTGCAAAAAATTTGATCACAAGAATTTAAACCTGGATGTTCCTGAATTTGCAGATTTAAATCCTTCAGCAGAAAATATCGTGATGGTTATTTACAACAAACTAAGGGCTAAACTCCCGACCAAACTAGATTTAAAAATCAGATTATATGAAACAGAAAGAAATTTCGTTGAATTCCCTGCTAATTGATAATGACCGTTTCTTGTTAACAGACGAGGAAATTGGAGATAATCATGTAGCCACCTCGATCGAAACACCGATGAGGGAGGATGCTTTTGATATTTCTGATTCAGAAAAAATAGCCATTATAGAATCGCATTTCCGAGAAATCATGTTAACGCTAGGCTTAGATTTAACAGATGATTCCTTGCGCGGCACTCCTAAAAGAGTCGCAAAAATGTATGTAGAGGAAATTTTTAACGGTTTAAATCCCGCAAATGAGCCTAAAATCGCTTTATTTGACAACAAATATGGGTATAATGAAATGTTGATCGAAAAGAACATTTCGTTCTATTCGAATTGCGAGCACCATTTCGTCCCTATCGTAGGAAAAACACACATTGCCTATATCTCTTCTGGCCAAGTGATCGGTCTTTCGAAATTGAACCGCATTGTGCAGTTTTATGCTAAAAGACCTCAAGTACAAGAGCG
>JBJTMW010000157.1:0-2796 GCA_046070715.1 Aquirufa sp.
AGGCAAAGCTATCTTCACAAATCCACATACCCCCATTAAGTGCGGTGGCGCTCCACAAAAAATCATGTACTTAGCGGCTGATTATTTCAAAAAACACGGCATTGAGAGCCAGGTGGAGTTTTGGAGTGGAGGTACGCGCGTATTTGGCGTAGAAAAATACGAAAACACGCTAAAAAAGGTCATTGCTCGTTACGGAATCCAAACGCAATTCTTCGTCAAACTAGACGAGATCGATGGACCAAACAAGAAAGCCAAATTTGTGGGAATAGGTGAATCCAATAAAGATCAAGACTACTGGGTTGAATACGATATGATTCACGTAACCCCGCCACAATCGGCTCCTGATTTCATTAAATCAAGCTCACTAGCGAATGCCGCCGGTTGGATTGATGTAGATAAACATAGCTTGCAACACAACTCTTATAAAAACATTTTCGCTTGCGGAGATGCTGCTAATTTACCTGTTTCCAGAACTGGAGCGGCTATTCGCAAGCAAGCACCTGTTTTAGTCCAAAACCTACTTTCTATGATGAAAGATGAATCGATGACCGCTTCCTACGATGGTTACTCCTCATGCCCCATTGTTACTGGTTATGACAAATTAGTGTTAGCAGAATTTGATTACAACAATACTCCAATGGAAACATTCCCAATGGATCAATCGAAGGAGCGTTGGTCTATGTACCAAATGAAGAAATACCTCCTTCCTTATTTGTATTGGAATCAAATCCTACCCGGTAAGATGTAAGTAAAAAGGCCGCTTAATTAAGCGGCCTTTTTGTTAGTATTTTAAATAAGCCCAACCGGCCTCTTGTTTCAACACCACTTCGGCGACACCAGACGGAACTGTACCGGCCTGCGTTACAATCGTAGCCCGATCAATTTTGCGTTCCCGAATGGTATTCTCACAGGCTTTGAATAAAACTCCTGAAGCAGCTAACTCAGCAATTTTCGCTTTCTGTGTGGTTTTACCATCCACTAAAATACTAATCCCCGCCCCATGAGCTACTAATTCAATTTGTGTAGTAGGCCCTAACGCCGTTTGAAGATTCGAAATATTTTTCAAAGCCCCATGCCAAACCAAGGTATCCGACGAATTTAACTGCACCACGACTTTATGCGTTTGTGCATTTGCTGCAACAGAAACGCAGACGAAAATCAATGTACTCAATAAGATTTTTTTCATAGTTTATATTTTTTTTACTACAATGATAGTAGAATTTTTCCAAAAGCCGAGAGACAAATGTCACGTACAAGCCTAATCAGGTGAGCTATATTTGCCTACACAAAAACAAAAAACATGTTAACGATACTAAAGAATTTATTTGGTTTTGGGCCAAAAGTGGACATTAAAGCACTTTTAGCGGATGGCGCTACCCTAGTAGACGTGCGTACCCCAGCAGAATTCAAAGACGGCCACATCAAGGGAGCTATGAATTTACCTTTGCAAACTTTGGGATCAAATTTGAACAAATTAAAGAAAGATCAGGTTATCATCACATGTTGCCGCTCAGGAAGCCGAAGTGGCATGGCACGCCGCCAACTTCAAGCTGCCGGTTTTACGCAGGTGTATAATGGAGGGGCGTGGAGCAGCTTGAGATAATAGATTATAGAGTAGATGGAGAGCATAAAGCACAAAGAATAAAGCATAGAGTTGGAATCCCCTTCGGGGATGAATCCATGAAGTATTTGTAATTTGCTCTATTAATTTTATGCTAGCGACTAGCGACTAGCGACTAGCGACTAGCGACTAGCGACTAGCGACTAGCGACTGATTACTGACTACTAGATACTGACACATTATGAGCAAATTCGCCGAACTATTGAAATCGCCAGAACCCGTTTTAGTTGATTTTTCAGCTGAATGGTGTGGCCCCTGCAAGCAGTTAAAGCCTATTTTAGAGCAATTGAAGTCTAAAATAGGAGATTCTGCCAAAATCATTAAAATCGATGTCGACAAGAATCGTACCTTAGCGGATAAATTCCAAATCCGTTCCGTACCTACCCTGATCCTTTTTAAGGATGGTAAGTCGGTTTGGCGTCAGTCAGGAGTTATTCCTGCGAGTACTTTGGAAGGAATCATTAAACAGCATTCAAAATGAAAAACGTTTTATATTCATTTGTAGTCCTTGGATTATTGTTTTCTTGTGGGCCAAAAGAAGGACAACAAGATTTAGGCGCATCGGAATTTCAATCAGCGATGGCTGGAGAGTCTGGAGCACAGGTTTTGGACGTCAGAACCATCGATGAATTCCAAAACGGTCACATCGAAGGAGCCATCAATGCTGACATTAGCACACCGCTCGTATTCGCACAAATCGCCTCGAAATTAGCGAAAGACAAATCCGTATTTGTCTACTGCCTTTCTGGTGCAAGATCTGCTTCGGCTGCTGGGATGCTCAAAGAAATGGGGTTCAAATCCATCGTTAATTTAACAGGTGGCATGCTAGCCTGGCAATCAGCGAATCTGCCTATTGCCACCGGAGAAGCGAAACCAGCTGCATCTTCCGGTCTAACAGAAGCCACTTTTGCCGAAAAAATCAAAGGAAAACCGATGGTCATCATCGATTACAATGCCACTTGGTGCGGCCCCTGCAAGCAATTAAGCCCAATCTTAAAGGAATGGGTCAAAGCTCAAAATGGCAAAGTTGAGCTAATCGAAATCGATGTAGACGAAAACCAAGAGCTAGCAAAAGCGATGAAAATCGAAGCTATTCCCTACCTTGAAATGTACAAGAACGGTGTTAAGACCTGGTCAAGTGTAGGATTGATAGGGAAAGAGGAGTTAGATAAGTC
>JBJTMW010000158.1:0-2777 GCA_046070715.1 Aquirufa sp.
ATCCGGCAAGTGAGACGAGGCGATCAAATCCAGTGCCCCATCCCCATCCAAATCAATAGGCGATCCACTGGCAAGAGAAGGTACGACATGAGGAGCTCCGGCAGGAAAATTTGCCTCTGCTGCTCGGAATAAAGGTTTATCGCGCGTTCCCTCATTTTTCAAATAAATAAATCCTGGACAACCCACGTGGCCTATAATCAGATCATAAATGCCATTTTTATCCGGATCCCATAAAGCGAGGGTGTTGCCTGCGTGTTGCACCGCCACAGTCGATTGCGTGCTTAAAACAGATTCAGGAACGACATTGAACGCAATGTCTTGGCAATCATTCAAATAGAAATTACCCCAATTCAGGGACTTCGTCGCATATTTCAGATCCCCCGTGTTCTCATAATACGTAATGAAATGACCCGCTGATTCGAAGGCCAAAATATCCAAATCGCCATCCCCATCCATATCCGCAATGGCCGGAATATCCGTCGCGCTGACATAGATATTGATCAGGCCATTTAGGCCAGTTGACTTGAGGGTGCCCGTTGATTTAGGAAAGTAATTGTTGAGGTTTGGGTATACCTGAATCCCGCCGGGGGTAGATGTAAACAAATCTTTGTCCCCATCCCCATCGTAATCCAAGAGGTTCATCCAATTTTCGATGAGGGGAAAACGTTTTTGATAGCCGGGCGAATAGGTAAAACCGCCGTAAGCGTTCTTCAGAAAAGTCTTCAAGTGTTGCGCACTTCGATCGAAAACGACAAGATCCTGCTTCCCGTCTTCGTCTAAATCGATGGAGAAAAATTGCACAGAATTAAATCCGCCAGCCCAGGGATTTTTTAGACCGGAAACGGGGAGATTGGTGATTTGGTCAAAGGAAATCTGCTGCGCTTTCAACGAAAGCGATAAAAGACACAGCAAGAAAATCAGCCTTTTTCTCATTGACGTAAAGATAGTAGAAAAATAGCGCGCTCTTATTTTGAAATAACTTGAACCACTTGATTTACCTCATCCTTAACCGCCTCGAAAGCAATGATCCAGGATTTTCCACCCCAAATAATCGCCGGATAAGAGCAATCAAAGGCAGGGTCTGAAACATAGGATTTGGTTAATTTCCCAGACAAATCTTTCACTACGAAGCCAATTTGCTTGTAATAACGATCGCCCTCTTGCTTGATTTCAGCGAATACGAGTGCCGTTTCTCCTTTTGGATTCGAAGCTAATTGAGGCATTCTGATTTTATCCCCAGCCAAGTGAAGAATCATCTTTTTAGAACCTTGATACGCCCATTTTACGCCAGAAGAACCCTCTGCACCGGTATACCAAGCAGCTTCTAGGCCTTTTGACCCACGAACTAAAGACGGACCTGCGTGAGGACACGCATTTACTTTCCAGTGATCTTCATACAAGGGCACTGACTCGGAATATGTCTTGCCAAAATCAGGCGAATGAATATAGCCCATATCGCGTTCACCTTTATCGTTCAGATCGCGGTAAATCACCTCCACATTCCCTTTTGTATCAGCCAATGCATCGATTCGGCAACATTCGCAGGTTTGTTTGTCGAGAATTTTCATCTCTCCAAATCCGGCCCCTGCTGTAGTGGATGCCGTAACGAGCGTCCGGCCTTTGGGCCCTAATTTGACATCTAACCAATAAGCCCCTACCTCGCCATTGGGCAAGGAAATGATTTTACCGAACGAATGACTTAATCCAGCCGCGGTATCTTGGTGAATGTATTGCGGTTTTTGCCAAACCCCGTTAACCTCCATCGCATACAGCAAATCCCCATTAAATCGAGACGCTGCTGTAGGGCGGTTCATCTCATACAAAAGGATACACGTGCCATCCGCTTTATAGGCTAGCTTAGGCATTCCCTCTGCGTGGGTTGACGCTTTTTTATCAATAGGGACCTGCTCCGCAGGCCCCTGATTGACTTGTCGAAAGAACAAAACCCCATTGGCTGATTTCTCTACCCAAGATAGAACGACATCGCCGTTAGATTTCAGCGCAAAAGAGGGGTCTAACGCCTGATTAGCAGGATTAGACACCGTTTGCGCGAAAGAGATCTGCGCAAAGAAAACGAACAAAAGTGTTAGTTTTTTCATTTTTTGAATAGTTGAAATACGTCGATTTGTACACCGGCAACCACTGTGCGAGGAGCCGCTGGCGTGTAGGTTGATTTATCAGTGGCATTATTACCACGTGTCGCCGTGGTGGCATATAAAGCATCGCCTAGGTTCATGATGTTCGTGAAGAATTGATAGGCTTTGTAGTTATATCCCATTCTAAGGTTGAAAACGGATAAGCCTTCAAAACTTACGTTGTTTACCTGATCTTGAAACCATGGCCCAATTTTTTGCCATTCTAAGGCAACACGCGCTCCTTTGTACTTGTAAGTCACCTCCGAATTCGCGATGAAGTTAGGCGCTTGCGGCATCTCTTTCCCATTCACATTTTTCAAGGCGTCTGACGCACGCGTACTTAACACAAAGTCCACAAACGTATGTTTTGCATTCGTTCCTCCAAAGCGGAAGTTCCAAGAATCGTTCGGGCGGATTGTGATTTGGTATTCAATCCCCTCGTGCAAAGTCTTACCCGCCGATTGATAATCCGTCGTGTTATCCGGCTGACGAATGCCTAAAAGCTCATTATTGCCCTCTAAACGATAGAATGTGTAATCAAAGAAGACTTTATTTTGCCAAAGTGAAGCCCAACCTCCCACTTCATAATTCGAAAACACAGCTGGGTCAATGCTTAAATAGAATTTCTCCCCTGTTGCCGCC
>JBJTMW010000159.1:0-6045 GCA_046070715.1 Aquirufa sp.
AATAACCAACCCGGCCAAGCGACTTCTGGCGGCGAATAAGTAGCTCCATGGAAAAAGACGTGGTTCACCCCTCCTACAAAAACCTGGTCTAATACGGGTTTCACCTGCGCAATCGAAACCTTGAAGTGATTCCCTAACCAAGTTGCCGTTTCGGCAGATACTAATTTCTTCCCCGTCAAGTTCGCCGCCGAACTCGCTAATTTTAATGCACGAATATCTGGAATACCAAAAGTCGTGGAATCATACTCCGGATCCACGCGGTAACCCGGAATATCAAAAGGCTTCGAGCCAAAAAACTCCGCCTCCGGAATATCCGCCGCCGCATAAATGTCCAATAAATTTCCGGGAGAACCGTGTGCCTGGTTACGCGAAGTGAAACCCATCGAGTTTATCCAGTTATCGAAAGGCAAAACAAAATTATGCTGTAATAAGGAAGATATTGTTCGGTGATAATCCGCAAAAATCTGGTTTTCCTCCTCCGTTTCTGCCTTTTTCTTAGAAAGCACATCAAAGTGCTTACGCAAGTCATACCCATTCAATCGCTGGAAAGCTGGAAATAATTCCGGGGTATAATTCGCACCAAATGCTTCGTAGGAATCGTTGTAAATAGCCCGTAATGGCGAATGCGCTTTCTTTAAAAGGGGCACGAAGGTATGGCTATATTTCGCAAAGGCTTTCATATCGAAGTGATCGAGCACTAGTCCTTCTCCGCCGGGAGCGGCGCGTTTGACTTTTTGGCCTGTTAAACCAGTGGTGAATACGCCATCCACGAATTGGTATTTTTTCGCTGCCTCTTTTTCTGTAATCGTAGGTCCGCCCAAAGGCCAGCCCGTCCCCATCGTCATATCAATTCCAAGGCCGAGACGCTTCGCCTCTTTTAAAGTAAAGAAGAATTTCGCTTGCCAGCCTGGACTTAAATAATTTTGAAATAAGGCTTCTGAGCCCTTCGCCCCATAGATGGGGATGATGTGGAGACCGCCAAAACCAGCTTTGGCAAAATTTTCCAAATTATGCGTTATTCCCTTTTCCGTCACCGCGCTCCCTGGCCACCACCAATAAGCCCAAGGTTTAGCCGTAGAAAAAACAGCAGGATCAGATGACCCTGCTGTCGCTATAAATCTAGAGGTAAATAACAGAAGGAATAAAAAGAATCTTTTCATACCTCGAATTACGTATTTTTAAACAAAACGGCCTAACAAATTCTCCAAGTATTCTTGCTTGCCTGAGATCTGAGCAGGCTCGCCCACTTCGATCGCAATTTTGTATAAATCTTCTAATTTCAATTTACCCGCAGCATAATCCGCTCCTTTACCCGAGTTAAAGCTCGCATAACGTTCTGCTTTCAAACGATCCATCTCGCCATGTTTCGCGATTTTTTCTGCGATCAATAAAGAACGTGCAATCGTGTCCATACCGCCAATGTGCGCATAGAATAAATCCGCCATGTCTGTTGAATTACGACGACGTTTTGCGTCAAAGTTAATTCCACCGCCAGCTAAACCACCTTGCTTCAAGATAATCGCCATCGCCTCCGCCCATTCGTAAATGTCCGTCGGGAATTGATCCGTATCCCAGCCGTTTTGCGTATCTCCACGGTTCGCATCGATCGAAGCTAACATGCCCGCATCAGAAGCCACTTGACATTCGTGCGCAAAGGTATGTCCAGCTAACGTTGCATGGTTTACTTCTAAGTTTAGGCCAAATTCAGATAACAAGTCAAACTCGCGTAAGAACCCGATGACCGTTGCTGCATCGTAATCGTATTGGTGTTTCGTAGGCTCACAAGGCTTAGGTTCGATGAAGAACTTACCTTTGAAACCATTGCGACGCGCATATTCTACACACGTATGAAGCATGCGTGCGAAGTTTTCGCGTTCGCGTTTCATATCGGTATTTAACAAACTCATATAGCCTTCGCGACCTCCCCAGAATACGTATCCTTCGCCACCTAGTGTAATCGTCGCATCAATGGCTCCTTTTAATTGAGCACCTGCGTGAGCAACCACTTCAAAGTTCGGGTTCGTAGAAGCACCGTTCATGTAGCGCTCGTTCGAGAACAAGTTCGCCGTTCCCCACAATAATTTCACGCCGCTTTCTGCTTGTTTTTTAGCAAATATATCCGTGATGAATTTCACGCGATCGCCAAATTCTTTGGGATCATTATGTCCGTCGATCGCATCCACATCGTGGAAGCAATAGTAAGGTGCACCCATCTTCGTGATGAATTCAAATGCTGCATCAGCCTTATCCGCCGCACGCTGGCGTGCATCTGAAGCAACATCCCATGGGTAGTGGTGTGTTCCTGGTCCAAAAGGATCCGCACCATCACCGCAAAACGAATGCCAATAAGCAATCGCAAAACGAAGGTGTTCCTTCATGCTCTTACCGGCAACTATGCGATTCTCGTCATAATAACGGAAAGCGAAAGGATTGTCTGATTCTGCACCTTCAAATTTGATTTGACCAATGCCTTTGAAATATTCTTTTTGACCAATGATAACACTCATGATATATAATGCTTAATGATTTTAATTCTATAAGTGCCAAAACTACATAATCTACCTATTATATACAAATTTATTTTAGCACAGATTAGCACAGCTACGAAATCAAATAAATTTTCCTATTTTGCACAAAATAACCTTTTTCAACATGCTTAAAAAACTACTCCAGCTCATCGCGCTGGCTATCATCTTGTTTCCCGCGAAAGCCCAAACCTCTTTTAACGCAAACAACCGATTCGAGCAATTAGAATCGACTTTGCCTACACCTAATTCCTACCGGACTGCGAGTGGTTCTCCAGGTAAGGATTATTGGCAGCAACGCGCGGATTATGACATCAAAGTCGAATTAGATGACATCAATCGCAAGATCATTGGATCAGAAACGATCACTTATTACAACAATTCTCCGGATGATTTACCGTATTTATGGATTCAATTAGACCAAAATCTATTTGAAAAAAATTCCCCAGGTAAATCCACAAAGACAGGTGAAATCAAGAATGGCATCAGTGCTGGCGCTTTTCAGGAATTAACAGACCCAAAGGATTATGGTTATAAAATCACGGCCGTGAAAGATGCTAAAGGAAACCCTTTACGTCACACGATCAACCAAACGATGATGCGCATCGACTTACCTACACCGTTAAAATCGGGAGCTTCGCTGAGCTTTGGCATTGATTGGAATTATTTGATTACGGCGTATTATGGTCGTTCTGGCTATGAGATTTTAGGAAATGAGAATATCGCGAATTACTTCATCGCACACTGGTTCCCACGCTTAGCCGTTTACAACGACGTATATGGTTGGCAGCACAAACAGTTTATGGGACAGGGTGAATTCACTTTGAATTTTGGAAATTACAAAGTAGCGATCACTGCGCCTAACGATATCGTTGTGGGTGCAGGTGGCGAGTTATTAAACCCAAATCAGGTATTAACAGCTACCCAATTAAAGCGTTGGGAGCAGGCGAAAACAGCGACTCGCCCAGTAGAAATCGTCACACAAGACGAAGCGATTAAAGCGGAGAAAAGTGTTCCTACGGGGAAGAAAACGTGGGTTTACAAGGCGGATAATGTCAGAGACTTCGCATTCACTGCTTCTCGCAAGTTTATTTGGGATGCGATGCAAGTAGAAGTAGAGGGTAAAAAAGTGTGGGCGATGTCGTATTATTCGAAAGAGGGGAATCCACTTTGGGGTAAATATTCGACGATGGTCGTAGCACATACGCTTCGTTCGTATTCGAAAAGAACGGTAGCGTATCCGTATCCAGTAGCAATTTCTTGCCACGCAACAGCCGGAGGTGGAATGGAGTATCCGATGATTTCCTTTAATGGGGGTCGTCCGGAGGCAGATGGAACGTATACCGAGAACGTGAAAAATGGGATGATTGGGGTGATTATCCACGAGGTGGGTCATAACTTTTTCCCGATGATCATTAACTCGGATGAGCGCCAATGGTCTTGGATGGATGAGGGTTTAAATACGTTTTGCCAATACTTAGCGGAGCAAGAATGGGATCGTAACTTCCCTGCGCGTCGTGGCGAGCCTCAAACGATTGTACCCTATATGCGTTTAGATTCGAAGAACCAGGTGCCTATCATGGCGAACTCGGAGAATATCATGGATTTTGGAAACAATGCGTATGCCAAACCAGCTACGGCCTTAAATATCCTGCGTGAAACGGTGATGGGACGCGAATTATTTGACTATGCCTTTAAAGAATACGCGCGTCGTTGGGCGTTCAAGCAACCGTATCCCGCAGACTTCTTCCGTACCTTGGAAGATGCCTCAGGGGTGGATTTAGATTGGTTCTGGAGAGGTTGGTTCTACGGAACGGAGCCGGTAAACCAGTCGATTGAGACGGTGGAATGGTTTGGGATCGATACACAAGATCCAGCCATCAAAAAAGCAGGAGAAAAAGCGGTGGCTGAAGCGAAAGGCAAAACGATTTCAGCGATTCGCAACAAAACGGATATCAAGCGCACGGTGGTAGAGGAAAATCCAGATTTGACAGACTTCTATAACACCTACGATCGTTTCGCTCCTACCGAAGCAGACAAGAAGAAATACCAAGACTACATGGCTTCCTTGAATGACGACGAGAAAAAATTAGTGTCCGAGGGCAAAAACTTCTACGTGGTGAACTTTAAGAACAAAGGTGGTTTACCGATGCCAGTGATCGTTCGATTGAACTATGAAGATGGTACAGAAGAGGTGTTGCGCTTCCCGGCGGAGGTTTGGCGTTTGAATGATGTGACGGCGAAGAAAATCATTCCGACGTCTAAGAAAGTCGTGAAGTGGACATTAGATCCGTTCTACGAAATTGCTGACATCGATACGGAAGACAACGCTTTCCCTCGTGAACCAGCTCAACCTACGAAGGTTCAATTATTCAAGATGCAAGGCAGAACGTATAGCGGAGGGCCTAATCCGATGCAAGAAGCACAAAACGCTAAAAAAGCGGGTGCCGTTACTGGATCTAAGAATTAAAGTATTAAGCCCCGAGAAATCGGGGCTTTTTATTCCTGGTCTATTAGGTTTAATTTCGAAAGATCTAATTCCGTTCGTTGATTTCGGCTGAAATACATAGGCAAGAATTTAAAGCCAAACTTGAAGTCCTTAATCGCATAGGACACACGTGCTACGACAACACTGGAATAGACTTCATCGAAGCCAGTGAGGTAGGCAGAAATTTCGGGCTGTAGATTGACTATTTCTTTTTGGGATAAATTAAAAAAAGGAGAGTCTTCATCAATCGGATGCACGACCGTCCAGTTTAACACCAAACTGTCCACATGACTTCGCTCTAATTTCAAGTTAAAAAACTGGTACCCTTTTTTCTTCGTGACAATACGGGCGTTCAACTTCACCTCCGCATTTGTCAACAAATGATCATCCTTGTAGCATACTAAGCGAAACATAAAAGCTTTACCCTCGCGGTAATTCGCAAAAACCAAACTGTCAGAAAAACGAATAAAAGACTTAGGGCGGGAAAAGCGACCGTACAAAAGACCGGCTGCGATCGCAAAAGAAAGAAAGCCGATCAAAGATTCGATGGCGGCAATCCAGTTTGTGATTTCACCTACTGGATTTACGCGACCGTAACCTACCGTCGTAAAAGTCTGTGTAGAAAAGAAGAACAATTCCTTAATTCTTCCCCAGAAACGCACTTTCTCTACTCCTTCTAATCCAGAGGGACCTGCCAGCCAATACAAAGCCGTGAAAAAACAATTGATTAAGAAATAGAAAATAAAAATAATGGCTAAAAAACGCCAACGCGGCATCGTCAGCATACTTTGATAGCCGCTAGCGCGATCCCTGACGCTGATGCCTATGCGTTTGATATTAAAACTCCCATCCTTGTTGACCATGCGGCCACCCATATCCGAGGTTTTTTCCCCAAATCCCGTATCTTGATTTACGTTTTCTACCATCGTCTTCAATTATACAAACCACAATTTAAGGGATGCAATCACTAATACCAAAGCTAAAATCCACTTCACCTTCGCGTTCGAGGCTATTGCCGCCCCCCATCTCGCT
>JBJTMW010000160.1:0-14978 GCA_046070715.1 Aquirufa sp.
AATCATTATCCGTCAGTGGCCCTTGATGTGGTATGCGCGAATGGGTTAACAAGAGGATCGAAATAAAGATTAGAGGAATCAACAGATAGCTTATTTTTCCCAGCAAGCGATGAATCGCTACTTGCTTTTTCCGAATTAAAATCGGTTGGATAATCAACAAGCTCATCCAAAGAATAAGCACCGTGGCATGGAAATGAAAATAGTAGGAGAAGTTAGCGGTACCATTGAAAAATTTGGCAAAATACGATGGCCAAAAACCCAGGCATACCAACAGAATTAATCCGAAAAAGTAATAGCCAGATAAATCAAACCGCAATTTTTTAACCTGTTTTTCCATGTGTGTAAACTTCAAGAAACAAGATAGTTTATTCCGTCCAAGCGGTAAATTTGACAACGAATAAAGATGTTCCCAAAAGGGAAAAGGGAACAAAAAAGCCGATCCTATTTGAAGAAAATCAAGGCATAAATCTACCTATTATCAAAACTTGCACAACATACAAGTTTTGATAATAGTGTGTATATTTGTCATATGAAAACCTATACATACCGAAAAGAATACCTAGAAAAACTCCTTTCTTATCAAGATAAGGACCTAATTAAAGTGGTAAGCGGTTTACGGAGATCAGGCAAAAGCACTCTTTTAGAATTATTCAGAGAGGAAATTGTCAAAAAGGGAGTCAAAAAGGAGCAAATCCAATTCATCAATTTTGAATTGCCTGAAAATTATTTGGATAAAACCTGGGATGAAATCTATTTCAACATTAAGAAAAAGCTAAAACCTGACTCCCCAAACTATGTGTTTTTAGACGAGGTTCAAAACATCCCCCTATTTGAAAAACTAGTGGACGGCCTATTCGCAACAGAAAACGTGGATGTTTATATCACTGGGTCAAACGCATTTCTTTTAAGTAGCGAATTAGCCACATTGTTGAGCGGCCGATATATCGAAATCTCGATTTTGCCCTTTTCATTTAAAGAATACCTAAGTGCAAGGGGAATAGAGACGGAAAACAAATACCTAAATTTTGAAGCCTTCTTTTTTGATTACATAAATGAAACATCTCTGCCAAAGGGCGTCTCTTTAAGAGCGGGTGGATATGATAAAATTTACGACTACCTAGAAGCGATTTATCAATCAATCATAGAAAAAGACATCACACAACGCTACGAAATTCGCGACAAACGATCTTTCAGTAATATTGTGAAATTTGTAGCCTCGAACATTGGAAATATTCTTTCACCTAGCAATATATCCACTACATTAAGTCAAGATGGCCAAAGTATACACCACTCCACTGTTGAAAAATACCTCCAATATTTAGTGGCTTGCTTTGTTTTTTACAAAGTAAATCGCTTTGACTTAAAGGGTAAAAAGCAATTAGTCACGCAAGAAAAATACTACTTAGTTGACCCCGGACTTCTAAACCTATTAGTAGGAAAAGAACGAACAACTGACAGGGGCCACATTTTGGAAAATGTAGTCTATTTAGAGCTAATTAGAAGAGGCTATAAAATTTGGACAGGGACTGCTAGGAACACAGAAATCGATTTTGTGTGCAAAACCCCTTTAGGCGAAATTGAATATTACCAAATCGCCTGGCAACTTACCTCCGAAAGCACCATAGAACGAGAGTTTTCAGCCCTAGAAAAAATTACAGATAATTACCCTAAATACCTCCTAACCACCGATTCATTTAAACAAGATCGAAGCGGAATTAAACACCTCAATGTATTTGAGTGGTTGCTAACATAATGTAAAGATTAAACGCTTACGTAGGGAGCAATCGATGCATAGAGAATTAATAACAAAAAAGCCGATCATTTCTGATCGGCTTGCTCCCCTTACAGACGAAAGATGCAGCTATAATCCCATAATTCAGTATGTAACCACTAGGAAATTAAAGGGTTGTCATTTTTAATGTTATAGTTTACGTGCAGCCTTAGCCGGCTATCAATAGAGACTTTAGGATGGTTAAATTCACCGACTTTATTCATTCCTGTTCTTTGCATTACAGCTTCAGATTTCTTGTTAAGAACCGAAGTAAATGAATGTACTTCTATAAAATTGAGCTTAGAAAATCCATATTCCAAGCAAGCTTTAGCTGCTTCTGTAGCAAATCCATTTCCCCAATTTTCTTTATTAAATCTCCAACCAATTTCAACACAAGGTGTAAAAGCGGATTCGAACTGAGCCATCATAAAACCAGTGTATCCCAGGAATTTGTTTGATACTTTTTCTTCAACTACAAATAACCCATAACCATAATCTGAAAAGTGCTTATTTATTCTATCATAAAAACCAATAGATTCATCATCTGACATTATGGAAGGAAAGTACCTCATAACATCTTCGTCTTTGTTCATTTGTATAAGAGATGTAATGTCACTTTCAACCCAATGTCTAAGATTTAATCTTTCAGAACTTATAATTGAATTCATAAAACAAATATAGCAAAAGATGCAGCTACCCTAACTCACTGATAGACAAAGAAAAAGCCATCATTTCTGATGGCTTTTCTATTTTGGCTCCCCTTTTCCTCGAAAGATGCAACTATAATGCGATGATTGAATATGTAACTATCAGGAAATTAAAGGGTTGAACTTCGTGTCAAATTGTAGGAAGTCTATTTGTCATTCAACCCAATACCAAATCCAAACATTGCTGCGACCAGGGCAAGGTGAATAATCAAAACTGTCTTTTGCCAAATAGGTCTGTCATTCCATTTTTGTTCTAGATTGAATGGGTCAAATGCCAGTCCAATACCAAGAGATGAGGCTGCTTGCATATAATCTTTAGAAAAAAATGCTTGAAATAGCCCTAAGAGTAAAAATCCAATGTAAAGAAATTTGTTAAATGATGTTTTCATTGAGATGTCGTTTAATTAATCTCAAAATTAAGAGTCGGTATTTGATTAAAATTGTACTTTTAAGACACTACTTAATTTCCCAAATAATCTTATCTCCATCCACTTTGCTCGTAGACTTAAAAAAGTCATTAGGATTATGGTTGGTGATTTATATGAATTCTTTAATAAGATAAGACTGGTCATAAAAACCTTCGTCATAGGTTAATTCCGTCAAATTCTTCCATTGATTACTATTCAATTTATTGCTTATAGCACTCCTAAATCTACAAATCCTTCGATATTCCACCGGGCTACAACCCATATGTTTTTGAAAATGTCTTTGAAATGTCTTTAGATTAAGACCTACCTTACTTGCAATTTCAGGTATGGAAATTTGCTCATTACTATTTTCTAATAGTGTCAATGAATTTTCAATATTGGATAGTTCTTGATTGTCCCAAAATTGGGAAAGCAAAAATGATTCGATTTTATTAATATCATCGTCACTTGAAAATAAACTTTCTCCAAATTGACCCCATACATCATTCGTTAATGCTTGGGAAAATTTAGGTGCCATTGAAAGGTAATTGTCCTTGAAAAATCGATTCAATCCTGCTGGTTTGAATACTACAGAAATTTCTCTTAATTGTCCTTTGTACTCTAACAATAAGGGTGTTGTGTATTTTCCTAGTATTTCAATATGTACGCCCGCATCGGTGTTTTCAGAAATTTGAAGAGACCAATTTTGTCTATGAACAGATGCGCTCTTGAAAAATGAAAGTCCCGTATTGAAATGGGGAAATGCTACATAACTGAAGGCTGAGTTGGACTTGCCTTCATAAATATAGAAGCATTCAACATACTTAGATAGAATTGGTGAAGATGGCGCTATTGTCTTTATCACAAAAAAGAGAGATTTGTTCTAAAGTTAATTAAAGAAAAAATAAAAAGATGCAACTACCCTAACTGACTGAAAGACAACAAAAAAGGCGACATTTCTGTCGCCTTGTGCAGTGTTGCTCCCCTTACAATCGAAAGATGCAACTATAATCCGATGATTGAGTATGTGACAATCAGGAAATTAAAGGGTTAAACTTCGTGCAAATTGACAGAGAGTTTAAATACCTTCCTGTTTAACTTCTTTCTTAATTGGAGCTTTATAAGGTCTTTTTATTATTTTCAAATCCTTAAAGTATCCAACTGTAGCAATATCAACATAAAGTCCAACTCCACCTTTTTTAACTTTACCCAACATTTTATCAACGATAAAAGAGGAATATTTCATATTGTTAATAAACATTTCGGCCGTTTCTCCATTTACCTCAATTCTCATTGTTATCCATTCTTTTAAAGCAACTGGTGCCGAACCCTCATACGAGCCAGGAGGATAATTTTTTCTAAGTGTTTCAAATTTTGCATCCGGATAAGAAAAATATTGAACAGCGTGGTTTCTATGCATTTGATTGGGGGCTCTTCCTGCTTTAGGTCGCAAATAAATTGACTCAAACGCTGAATCGTTTGCAGCAATTCGATAATACAAGCCAATAAAACCGGCAGCTCCTGCAAAAGGGGATGGATCTTGAATTTGACTATACATCTTAATCTCAATGGTTCCATTTTCAAAATCATTTAATCCAACTAATTTTGCATAATGTTTTTCATCTACAGTTGCCTCCAATCTATTTGGGTCAAATGGCAAAGAGTTTAAATCTCTTTCAATTTTAAGGACAGGTTCACCTTGAAACTTAATGATTGATCCTGTCACGTTATGTAATTCAAAAACTTGTTTCCCTAAAGTCAATTTTGTTTGAGCAAAAACGGAGGAAACAATAACGAACTTAATTAATAAAAAACTGATAATCTGGATGTAATTTTTCATTTTATATTTTTTTTACAAATCTATTTCAAATGGTATACATTCGTAACTAATTTAGTAAATACAAGTAACCAAAAGGTAACCAAATTATGAGTAGCAAATTTATCGACAACCCATTAAATTGCCCCGTAACCCGCACAATAAGTATCATTGGAGGTAAATGGAAACCCATCATACTAAACTGTATTGGAGATAGGACAATTCGATTTGGGAAACTAAACCAAATCATACCGTCGATTTCAAATAAAGTATTGTCTAGTGAGTTGAGAGAATTAGAGCAATATGGATTGATTCATAGAATTGAATTCACTGAAATGCCTCCTCGAGTAGAATATTCTTTAACTAACGCAGGCAAATCGTTACTCCCATTATTACTTGAACTTGCTAATTGGGGTAATACTCATACTGCTAAAAAGATCATTAAAGAATTTACTTGATTTTTAGAACGATGCAACTAGCCTAACTCACTGATAGACAACAAAAAAGGCGACAGAAATGTCGCCTTTTGCAGTTTTGCTCCCCTTACAATCGAAAGATGCAGCTTCGGGAAACTATATACCATATTATCTATTTAGTTGCCATTGGCATGTCAGAGTTGAACAAATCCCTGTGTAATTTCCACATACCATCTTCTTTCTTCCATAAGACAAGGTATTTTCCTTTGTCAACCATTTTACCACCTTTGACATATACTTCCAAAGTCCCTTCTTCTGTGATGCCATTTTCATCTCCCCAAATTTCAATCGTATGTAATTTAATCTCTGAAACTCCCGCTGAAAGGGTTTGGTGACACGCTGTTTGAATAGCCTTTCTACCCACAATGGCAGGGAGATTAGGAGCCATATAATGCCCATCTATCGTATAACAGTTTTTTGCAAAAGAGACTGAATCGCCCATTTTAATATACTTTTCAAAATTCCGATTCGCTTCTTCAATTTCTTGTTTTGCATTCCCTAAATCAAACTTTTTAGCGCTTTCACATGAGACAGAAAGTATGGTTAATGAAATAACAACCAATAGATTTTTTAATTTTTTCATAGCTTACTAGTTGATTAATTAATTTGTAAAAATAATTACCTTTTAAAATTGTAACAGTCAACACAAGTTAATTTCTTTAAACTATTAATCACATTGTAGCAAAGAAAAATATGTTCCCAAAAGTGAAAAGGGAACAAAAAAGCCGATCATTGCTTTTTACAACCTCAACAAATATATCAATGTCTCCAGTAGTTCGGGGGAATCCATGATAGATAACGGAATATCCTCCAACGAGGACATAATTCAATTCATTTTTATTCAGAGCCAATAAAAATTCTAGAAAATCTAGATTAAAAATGTTCCCCATGGCTAATTTTTGCGCATTGAAAAAGCCGCTTTGTTCATTCTGGGAGGTTTACCTAACGTATAATTAAAAGAAACACTATTTAGGTAGGCAAAAACCTTAGCTATTTCTTCCTTACTCATTCCTAAATAGTGAATAACCTCTTCCTTTGATTCAAAAAGGTTTCCGGAAGCGCTATGTGTTCTATCTAATTTTAGCATTGTCAAATATTCTATGAATTTTTAAACCTTCAATCAAACGCCTTTATAACAAAAAAGCCGATCATTTCTGTCGCCTTGTGCACTCTTGCTCCCCTTACAGACTAAAGATGCAACTATCAACCTCTTATAGTTTACATAACTATTTGGAAATTAAACCATTAACTTTTTGAAAAGTTGCAAAAAGTCTATTTGATTATTCCCTGCTCAGCTTTTCGTGTAAATGAAATTCCATGTAGCCCATCGGTAATGTTATTCCCATGGAATAGGGAGCCGTCCTCATAAACACTTTGGCTGTAGAAAAGAAGTTTCGCTTTCTTCCAATCGATTTCCATCCCCACGTCAACCGAGCCGAGGTGATTTCCTAGGCGATTCCAACCGTCATTAATTCCATAGGTTGCGTATCACCTTTTCGATCTGCCAAATAACTGTAACAAGAGCCTGATAGGACAAAAAAGATGTAATTACAGCTTAGACCTGCTTCCAAGAGGAGTGCCTTTTTATCCAACGTTTTTTCAAAAACGAAGGCGTCAAACTGCAGGGCGCATTCCTCCGACAAGGATTGGCCGCTGTACAGTTCAATGCTTTTTCGTAGTAGATCGTTCATGGACTGGCAAAACTAAATGAAAAATGGTAAAATCAACTTATACGCGATAAAAACCCGACCGAAATTCAATTGGGGTCTTCTCCACATGCTTCTTGAAGAATTTGATAAAGTTAGTAGGCTCATCAAACCCAAGTTCAAATCCGACTTCTTTGATGGAGTTTGCCGTATGGGCTAATAAACGTTTCGCCTCTAAAATAACGCGTTCGTCTATAATCTCCTTCGGGGATTTGCCCAAAACAAATTGGGTGGATTTGTTTAATTTTCGTTCGGAAACCGACATCTTATCGGCATAGCCCGACACAGATTTTAGCTCAGTAAAATGCGATTCCAAGAGTTGATTAAACAATATTGTGTAATCCAATTCTTCGCCTTTCCGGATTTCTGTAAATCCAGAGGCGCGTCTTTCCCGTTCGGCAAGCAGTAATAAATTATGCAATAGATTGTGTAAAACATCAAATTGAACCGCATCATGGGGCTTTGACAATTCCGTCTCAATTTCTTGAAAAGTTGAAATTAAGGGCGAATGATTAGCCACCTGAAGTACTGGATCTTCGAGTAAATCATTGAACAAAATATTGTTCCGCAAGTATTTGATATCCTCAGGATATTTATCAAAAAACGCTTCCGTGAATAACAAAAACCGACCGTCATAACCCCCTTTGGAATCTAACATTTGAACCCGATTCTTATTAATAAAGAGAAAGGAATTGGCTTGAACAGGAATCGGCTTAAAATCGATTACGTGATTCGCAGTTCCTTGTTGGTAGAAAAAGATGTTATAATAATTATCCCGATGCGGATAAGCAATGTTCTCGTGGTGAAGCAATAAGGTTTCGGCAATGGAAATGACTTCGATTTCGAGCGGAAGACCCGCTTTAAATCCGATGTTCTTTATTTGATTTGCCATAGGACAAATATAAAATATCCTTTATGCTTATCGTAGCATAAAGGATATATAATCGCAAAACCTAATCTTATTTTATGTTAATCGGAATTACCAATGCTTCCCATAGCAAAGAAATTCCATTTTCCGTAATTGTGTAAACCAAGCTTTCTTGCGGAGTGTTAGCTGACAAGGGCTTTACAGGTACGACTAAAACGTCCTTTTCAGGATTTCGCGTTGTTTCTCCGCTTCTTTCAATTCCCCACTGACCCACCTGTGAATTGAAAATTAATTGCCATTGATTTTCATTCGGAATTGTGTAGATCGTGTATTTTCCAGCAGACAATTTTTTACCTTCAACGAGTAAATCTGCATCCGTTTCGATTTGAGTTGCCTCATTTGCTCCGGCTCTCCAGACCTTTCCAAAAGGAACTAAATCTCCCCAAATCTTTCTTCCTTTGACAGAAGGACTACCATAGGTTATCGTGATCGTTGCATTGCCCACCTTACCTGAAACGGTTTGCTTGGGACTTTGTCTTACTCTTGCTTGTTGGGCTTGAACTTGCACAAAACTAGTTAGCATCATAAATGCTAAACACATCAAATACCATTTTCTTTTCATCGTTTTATTTAGTTAGTTTAAACAATCCAGCACCTATTTTGGCCGCTTCGCTCCCTTCTTTGGGATGTAAGAAATTCCGACTTTCTTGATTGAAATCTAATTCAATCGCTTGGTCAGTAACTTTCGTGTTGTTGAATTTCAATAAAATAGGGTCAATGTCTTTGAAGTTCAATTGAGGTCCTCCACCCGTCCCGGTTATCTTTTTGTTTCCAGCAATTAAACTATTATTCACCTGGTATAAAATGGGTTCCTTGGCTTTTTGATCCACGCCGGCAGCCTCTTGTTGGCCACGATCACGGTCTAATTGGCTTATCCAAGCATACTGTCCATTAGCGATCACATTATTTTCAAACACAAAATCGTTTGCGATGGCAGATGTCCAAACACCGCAACCATATCCGCCATAAATTAAGGTATTTCGCATCACGTGGCCTGTACTTTTGCGCGACCAATAAACGATCGCTTGTTTCAAGTTGTAGAAGATGCAATGGTCAACTACAATGCTGGTACCGTTCGCGATAATTCCTAAATGATTGGGAGCGTTGACCTCGTCTCCGGCAAATACGCATTGCGTAATTTCCAAATCATCCAGTTTGGCATCTGGACGTGTTATAGGGTATACGCGAATAATTTTTCCTTTTTGAGGATGTTCGATAACGGGTGCGCCCATGATTTTCAATCCTTGAATTGTCATGTGGCTTGTTTCAACCTTTATACCATACATTCCTCCTCCAAATGGATCTTTTTGGCCCATCCAATCATCAGATAATGGCATGGTGTGGATTAAAGTGGGCATACTACCTGAATTCCAATTAGGATCATCAGGTAAAACCTCTGCACGAATGGTTAATCGCGCTTGTTTCGTAAACGTTCGTTTGGTCGGATGGAAAGTTGAAGGCTCCATCAAAGCATAGACGCCGGAAGCTAGTAAAATCATTATTGGATTTTCGCCTTCACTCGCATTGACTAAACGCGCAGCTGCGGGTAAGCTGCGAAGAGGGTGGGCCTGGGAGCCATCTTGACTATCATTCCCTGTATTAGGATTGACATAAATCAATTGGGTCGTTTGGGCAAATAAGCTTGGACTCAGCAATAGAGCAAGCATGCATAATCGTAGGTTTCTCATTTTCATCGGTTTTTGTTCTATTGAAGAACAAAATTGAACCTTTGCATGAGGAAAAGCATGATACTTTTATGCCAAATAATGATACTTTGGGATCAAATACGGTCGATGAAATAAGCCAAAAGATTCGACCATTCCTCTTCGAGTGAATAGCTCGGCCTCGTTTTCTTCGCACGTGCATACCAGTAATCTGCATTCCAAATGTCACCTTCCTTCCGGTGTAAGTATGCATGCACCCAGGCAGAATCACGATCGCCCAACTGATCAATCAGCGCATGGGCTTGATCCCAATCCCCTTTGGTATCGTACCAAAGACTTTTTAAAATCGTCGAAAGCTGTGCGTCTGGCTTGTCTACAACAAGAGATTCTTTGAAAGATTGAAGATTGTTCATTTCGATGTTCGTAAGATTTTATCCATAGCTTTTCCTTTAGCTAATTCGTCGACCAATTTATCCAAATAGCGAACTTGCTTCGTCAGCGGATTTTCAATTTCTTCAATGCGGTATCCGCAAATTACCCCTGTGATTAAACGGGCATTCGGATGTAATGTGGCCTTATCAAAAAAGGTACTAAACAAGGCCTTTTCGTCAATGAGCGCCTGCACATCTGCCGCATCAAAACCAGTCAACCAATGAATCACTTGAAGCAGTTCTTCCTCAGTCCTTCCTTTCTTAGTGACTTTGGTTACATAGTGCGGATAGACGGAAGAAAAAGTCATTTTCGCAATCTTGTCGGTATGTGCGGAGGTTTCTTTCATGCTGAATTGCCAAAAAACTGACGCGCGCGAACACGTCAATAAGGTTTGTAGCACAAAAATACATGATAATTTTTAGACCCAATTCGCGCGCGCGGCTATTTACGTTGTTTAACAAATTTAGATTGAAAGTATCCCTAAAATCAGACCGTTGAAAATTGAAGAAATCCCATTTAATTTTAAATGGTTATTTCCTCCTCTTGGCACATTCTTGGCACAAATTGAAAATCGTGGATAAAATCCCTGATGAATTGTGGCAAAAAAACACAGAAACCTCTGCTGGGCTTGAACCAAGAAAATCGATGAATAGAAGAAATAGAGATGGATTATAAACAAAAAAAGTCACCATTTCTAGTGACTTTCCTGTTTGCTCCCTCTCCTGGGCTCGAACCAGGGACCCCATGATTAACAGTCATGTGCTCTAACCAACTGAGCTAAGAAGGAATTTGTTTCCTATTGGGACTGCAAAAATAGGGGGCTAAATCATTAAATGCAAGATAGCCCCCTGTTTTTTTTGAATTTATTTCTTGTCTGCGGCCTTTTCTGCTGCTTTTGGATCCTTCTTTTTCACTAAGTCTCCTTCTTTCAGCTTCTTAGCTACCGTCGCATACGGCCCAGCGATGATCTCTTGTCCGTCTTTTAAGCCATTCACGATTTCGATATTTTCAAAATCCGAAATGCCCGTCTTTACTTGGATCATTTTCGCTTTACCTTTCTCCATCACGAACACCACTTCTTTCGTGTTTTCCTTGCGTTTCTTCGCTTCTAAGGCGTCGTTAGCATTCGTCGAGTTCGTTCCATCATCTTCTTTCTTTTCGCCCTCTTTCACCTCAGCACCGATCTCTCGTGTCGTTACAGACGATAAAGGTACCGTAGCGATGTTTTCTTTTCTGTTTGTCAAAATCTCTACAGAAGCCGTCATTCCCGGCTTCAATGGATAAGACAATTTGCCTTTGATCAAATCCGCATAAGATGAACGCAAAACGCGAATCTTCACTTCAAATTCTGTCACTGCATCATTGGAAACTGCTGAAGCAGTTCCACTTGAATTCGCAGAACTAGCGATTTCATACACTACTCCTTTGAACTTACGTTCGCTAGAAGAGAAGGCATCCACGTCGATTAAAACCGTATCTCCAATGCTCACGCGGGTGATATCATTTTCGTTCACGTTCACGCGCACTTCCATTTTGTTCAAGTTCGCGATGCGCAACATTTCTGTTCCTGCCATTTGGGAAGTTCCTACCACACGCTCGCCTAATTCTACGTTCAACTTCGAGATGATACCACTTTGAGGGGCATAAATCGTCGTTTTCGTTAAGTTCGTTTTTGCCTCTTTCAGGGTCGCCTGTGATGATTTCACGTTGTAATTCGCGGCATTTACGTTTGCTTTTGCTGCTTCCAAATCTTGTTTCGCCACTGTATAAGCAGATACAAATTGGTCAAAGTCCGCATCAGAGATTACTTTGTCCTTGTGCAATTTCGCGTTACGATCATAATCGATTTTAGCCTTAGAAAGACGTGCTTCGCTTTGGGCTAACACCGCCTTACTTTGTTCCATATTCGCTTTCGTCGCATTCATTTGTGCTTCTGCACGTGCCAAAAGAGACACATAGTTATCCGGACGAATCTTCAACAATTCCTGACCAGCCACTACCGAATCTCCCTCCGCCACGTTTAAGGAAACAATCTCCCCAGAAACGTCAGGTGACAATTTCACCTCTACCTCCGGCTGAATCTTTCCAGAAGCACTGACTTTTTCAATGATCGTCGAACGAGAAACCTTCGCGAACTCCACTTCCGTAGGTTCTACTTTACCGATCCATTCCATTTTTTTGGCGAGAAATAATCCACCAAAAATCAATACCACCGCGCCTCCGATGATCATCCAAGTCCGCTTACTGTTGTTGTTAGTTGCCATAATTTTAGTCAATAGTCACTAGTCGATAGTCGCTAGCGAAAAATTAAATTAAACTCTTTATCTATACTCTTTACTCTATTATCTCTACTCTAAAAAACCAAACTTTTCCCCTGATAAAAATCCAAAATCTTCGTTCTAAACACGAAATCATATTTCGATTGAATCAAGCTCAAACGCGCCTTATCTAAGTTTGTTTTTTGTAAGTTATAGCTAACGAAGTCAATGGTTCCTGCTTGAAAACGACTTTCAGCCGCCCGGAAAGACTCTTCTAAAGCCGAAACCTGTGAAAGACCCGCCTCGTATTTCTTCGCCGCATTGTTTAGGTTCACATAGGCTTGTTCGATGTTTTGGCGTAAAGTTAAACGCGCTTTCGAAGCCTCAATCGAGGCATTCTCGCGTTGTAAACCCGCTTGTGCTACCCGAGTTTTTATCGCGAAACGGGAGAAAATAGGAATGTTCAAACCCAGTGAAATAACCTTGTTTTGGGTATTATTGAGTTGATCAAAATAGTCCATCGTTAAGGCATTCGATTGGTTAGCCGACATGCTTGCGCTTAAGGATAGGGTAGGAAGGGAACCAGATTTGGCGACCGAAATACCTTTTAAAGCGCCCTGAACACGTAAATCAGCGGCTTTTACAAGAGGCTGAATGGCTAAAGCTTTGGCATATAAATCATCGATTCCCGTGTCATATCCACTTGAACTAGGCGTAGGAACCTGAATGCGTTGCAATTCAATCGCCGTGATGCTTGAATCGTTCAATAATTGCACTAAAGTTAATTTATTGAGATCTAAAGTACTCTGGAAACTCACCACATTCGATTCTTCATTCGCTAATTGCGCCTTCAAATCCAACAGATTCGATGGGGCCAGGGAGCCCGCATTCACTAATTTCTCCGAACGAGAAATCTGTAATTTCGTGATCTCGGTCTGCGATTTCGCAATACTCAATTGATCTTCCGAATTCAAAATAGCTAAATAAGCCAGCACCACTTGCAACGAAATGTTTTCCTTGATGGATGCCAAATCTTCTTGCGAAGCCTTGAGATTATAATCGTTCTGGAGTACCGTGTTACGGATTTGGCCCCCATTAAAAACAAGCATTCCCGCGTTTAGACCCAGGTTATTGTAATTAATGTTACGCGAATCGTAACCGTTCGTGAAGGGGTTAATACTACGTCCAAAAGAAGCGGATTGGTTAATATTCGCACTTAAATTAGGCAAGGCATTGTTCTTAGCCTGCTGCAATTGCAATTGTGCATTGCGCAAACTCACCTCGTAAGACTTCACATTAAGGTTATGTTGTAACGCGATTTCCACCGCCTTCGAAAGCGACAATTGGACTGTATTTCCGTTCGCCTGAATCGCCGAAGCGTTTTGGGCCGTCGCCGAGATTCCACTAGCCAAAAGCAAAGCGGAAAGACTAAATATTTTTAAAGACATAGCTCAACAATAAAATGTATGCAAAGGTAAACAATCCCGCGAAAGCCGCTCCTTATTTTAGGATAAACGGCAAGGCTTCAGGATGAAACCCCATTTATGGTATAACGGAAAACTTTTCTTTCGCCACTTTCCGCGAAAATGCATTGAAGTGCCACCACTCATATTCAATAGGCATAAAGCCTGCACTTTTCATCGCTTTGCGTAGAATCAGACGGTTATCAATCGCTTTTGGGCTTAACTTCCCCGCCTTCAATAATCTCACTTCCTCTTTCGGATAAGCCATTTCGCCAAAGAAATCGTATTTCGTCCCCATCTCCAGCGGCTTTCCCTTCTCGTCCGCCACTGTCAAATCAATTGCGCTGCCGTAATTGTGAATCGAATGTTCCTTCGGATCTGCCACATAGGTCCGGCGTTTTTCCGGGCTATATTCTGTTAAGGTATTCCAAAGTTCCCACTGCTTCGAAAGCGGTCTCGCCGCATCATAAATCAATAAATGATAGCCCGGATGCGCTTTTTCCAAATGCTCCTGCGCCTTCTTCAACATCACCACCGTCTCTTTTTGTAAATACGCATGCGTCAAACAACCATACACGTTCTTCTTCATGAAATTATCAGTTGTCGCATATTTTAGTTCGACTAAAACGCCTGGAACTTGCTCTGTCACCTCCTGAAGGCCTTGTTTTTGCATCGATAATTCAGCATCACAGGTCGTTTTTTGTGCCTTCAACGACAAGCTAATTAGTAGCATTAGGACTGCTTTAGCGAAATGAATCTTCATTTTGACGGAATTTTCCCTAAATTTAATCGTTTTTTACCTCTCTAACCTATGGCTTTAAATTGGATTTGGTTTTTGTTCTTCGGTGTCGCGTTCGTCGTCGCCCTGATTCAATTCATTTTCTTCGGCAATACCGACATCTTTAAAATCCTCGTGGACGGGATGTTTGACTCCGCAGAAGTCGCGGTGATGAAAGTAGCCCTTCCGTTAACGGGTGTCATGGCCTTCTTTATGGGCATTTTGCAAGTAGGAGAGAAGGCAGGTGCGATTCATTTTTTGGCCCGCAAAATCCAACCCTTTTTCTCTCGTCTTTTCCCAGAAGTGCCTAAAGATCACCCCGTTCATGGCCAAATGATCATGAATTTCTCCGCAAACCTATTGGGATTAGATAACGCTGCCACTCCTTTTGGTTTAAAGGCGATGCAAGGTTTACAGGATTTGAATCCGGTCAAAGAAACCGCCTCTAACGCCCAAATCATGTTCCTCGTTCTCCACAGCGCAGGCCCCGTTTTAATCCCCCTTTCTATCATGGCCCAACGGGCCATATATGGCGCCCAAGACGCCTCAGACGTATTTATTCCTTGCCTAAT
>JBJTMW010000161.1:0-13084 GCA_046070715.1 Aquirufa sp.
AAATGATCCGATAACGGGATGTTGTCCAAACCGTGGATACGCAAAATTTCCTCGATAATATCAGCCTCTCTGGTCACATCGACGCGGTAAGCAGGAGAGATCGCAACGAATTCGTCGCCTTTGTCGGCTTCGATTTTGAAATCTAACAACGTCAAAATTTCCTTGATTCGCTCAGCCGCTAATTCAATACCGATGTATTGTTGCACGCGACGAACGCTCACCGGAATTTGTACTAATTCAACCTGAGTAGGGTAATAATCAATCGGCTCAGACGTAATTTTGCCACCGGCTAATTCTTGAATTAATTGGGCTGCATATTCTAAGGCGAATAGTTTCGCTTGAATATCCGTGCCACGCTCGAAACGGAATGACGCATCAGTTTTGAGACCGTGAATTTGGCTTGCTTTGCGAATGCGCTCTGGTTTAAAATGAGCCACTTCTAAGAAAACGCGCGTTGTGCTTTCTTTAATGCCTGAATCTTCTCCGCCCATCACTCCGGCCATGCCGATAGCACCTGAAGCGTCGCAGATCATTAATTCTTCGCCCGTTAATTTGCGTTCAATGCCGTCCAATGTTTTGAAAACGGTTCCAGCTGGTAAAGAATCAACGATTAATTTACCGCCTTTGATTTCATTCCAATCGTATGCATGCATCGGTTGGCCTAAACCGTGGCAAATGAAATTGGTGATATCGACCACGTTATTGATGGGACGTAAACCGATAGCAGCTAAACGCTCTTGTAACCAAGCCGGTGACGGAGCTACGTTAATTCCATCAATCGTGATGCCACAGAAGCGATCGCATCCCGCGTCTTTTACTTCTACCGAGATGGGATGTGCATTGCTTTCGATGACCAATGCCGGCGACGGCAATTGAATCGGAAGACCCGTTACAGCACGAATATCGCGAGCCACGCCCCAGTGAGAGGCGGCGTCCGCGCGGTTTGGCGTTAACCCAATTTCTAAAACTAAATCTCCTGCGATGTCAAAAAAGGACGCGGCTGGCGTTCCGTTAGGCACCTGCGTGTCCAACACTAAAATTCCATCGTGTGAGGTTCCAATGCCGATTTCATCTTCTGCACAAATCATCCCTTCCGATGGCTGGCCATATACTTTGCGCTTCTCGATTTTGAATAATTCTTTGCCCTCTTTGTCGTATAATTGGGTGCCAGGGGTGGCGACGATCACTTTTTGGCCTGCTGCTACATTCGCAGCGCCACAAACAATCGTTAATATTTCGTCCAAACCAGCGTCTACCGTCGTCAGGCTCAAGGTTTTCTCTTTAACTTCGAATTTCTCGCAGGTCAACACTTCGCCTACTACGAAACCTTTCAATCCGCCCGGAATTTTATCGTGCGGCTCAATGCCTTCCACTTCCAGTCCAGTGTTAGTTAATAAAACGTCCAATTCTTCTGGGCTGCCTTGTGCAGGAAGCTTCGAAATATCAATAAAATCGCGTAACCAATTAAGGGAAATTTTCATCTGTCTAATTAACGAGTAAGCTTCATTTTGTAATCCACGGAAACTTTTCCTCGCGTGATATCACTTAACTTATTTTTGATCAGGCGCTTTTTCACTGGATTCAAGTGATCCGTAAATAAAATGCCTTCAATATGATCGTATTCGTGTTGGATAATGCGTGCGGCTAAGCTTTCGAAAACATCCGTTCTTTCTTCTCCCTGCTCTGTCCAATAGTGGATTTTTACGTATTCTGGACGATACACTTCACCCCGAATACCTGGGATCGAAAGGCAACCTTCCTCAAAACCCCATTCGTCTCCGGTTTCTTCCAAAATAGTCGGATTCACAAACACTTTCTTGAATCCAATTAATGACTCATCTACATCTTCATCCTTTTCTCCTTCGTTCATGGGGCGTCCATCCACCACAAACAAACGAATGTCCATGCCGATCTGAGGCGCAGCTAAACCGACGCCGCTGGCCGCATACATGGTCTCAAACATATCTTCCGATAATTTGATTAAATCGATGCTGCCTAATTCAATAGGGGATGCAACTTTTCTTAAAACAGGGTCCCCGTAAGGAATAATTGGATAAATCATGTCTATTAGCGCAATGCAAACAACAAATTTAGCAGAATTTATCCTTTGTTTTTCGTAATTTGCAGGGATTTTTAACCTAAGTTAGATTTAATAAAAAGATTATGAATAGAAACTTCTTTAAGGCACATCCTTGGCATGGCGTTCAAATAGGTGATCAAATGCCTGAATTAGTGACCGCGTTTATTGAAATTGTTCCTACGGACACCGTAAAATACGAGATTGACAAGCAAACGGGATATTTGAAGATTGATCGCCCGCAGAAATTTTCGAATATTGTGCCTGCTTTATATGGCTTTTTGCCGCAAACCTATTGTTCTGACGGTATCGCTGAATTAGCGCGTAAGTACTCTGGTAAGGATATTGAAAGAGGAGATGGCGATCCATTGGATATTTTAGTGCTTTCTGAGCGTGCGATTACGCATGGAGATATTTTGTGTCAGGCGATTCCGATTGGAGGAATTCGCATGATTGATAAAGGGGAGGCGGATGATAAAATCATTGCAGTATTGAAGGATGATCCGATTTATGGCAAGTGGAAAGATATTTCTGATGCGCCTAAAGATATCGTGGAGCGTTTGAGACACTATTTTTGGACGTATAAAATGTTACCAGGGGAAACCTCATCAAGTGCCGTGGATATTGATGATATTTATGGTCGTGAAGTGGCGTTCGAAGTCATTCGCCTGGCACGCGAGGATTACCGTAAAAACTTTGGTTAATAACCATTTAAATGTAAAGCTATGTGGCAATTTGTCAAATTTTCGTTAGCGACTGTAGTAGGGCTGTTTCTTTTTGCGATCGTCTCCTTATTGCTTTTGGCGGGTGTGGGAGCAGCTATTGGGAAGTCAGACGAGGTGTATGATTTGAAAGATAATTCGGTTTTGAAACTGGATTTGAATCGGCCTATCGTGGAAAATGCGACGACGGAGGATAATCCATTCGCCGCCCTAACGGATTTGTATTTTGCTCCGCCGGAGAATTTGGGATTAATTCAGGTTTTGTCTGCTTTAGAGCGGGCCAAAGTCGATCCTAAAATCAAGGGGATCTATTTAGATGCTAGTTTTCCGATTGCTGGATATGCGCAATTATCGGAAATTCGCGAGGCGATTCAGAAGTTCCAGAAGTCAGGCAAATTCGTCTACGCTTACGCGAACTCATACACAGAAAAAGGGTATTATATCTCGTCTGTGGCGGATAAGACCTATTTGAATCCGAATGGCTTGCTGGATTTCAATGGCATTAGTGTTCAATATACCTTCTACAAGAAAGCGTTAGACAAATTAGAAATTGAACCTTTAGTGTTCCGTGTAGGTACCTATAAGTCAGCCGTTGAACCCTTCATTCGCGAAGATATGAGCGAAGAAAACAAGGCGCAAACGTCCTCTTTCTTGCAATCAATCAACACGTATATTTTTGATAAAATTGCCCGGTCTAAAAACATTCCGGTCCGTAAATTAGATCAGATTGCGGATAGCTTACAGGCTTTTGAGCCTTCTAATGCGGAAAAATTAGGGATGGTGAAGCAAGGCTATTGGGATGAATTTGAATCCTTATTGAAGAAAGCTTCTGGAGAGAAAGAGAAAGTGATTTATGTTTCTTTGAATAATTATTTAAAGGCAAAAAATCCGATTGATGAGGTAGAAGGAAAGGATCGTATTGCGGTTTTAGTGGCGGAGGGAGAGATTTCGGGAACGAGAGCTAGTGAAGGAAATATTGGTTCGGATGATTTTGTGAAGGAATTGAAAAAATTACGCGAGAGTAAATCGGTGAAAGCAATCGTACTTCGCATTGATTCTCCAGGAGGATCTTCTTTAGCGTCTGATATCATGTGGCGCGAGATTGAATTGACAAAAAAAGTAAAGCCGATTATTTCGTCTATGTCGAATTATGCAGCTTCTGGCGGCTATTATATGGCGATGGGAACAGATGTGATTGTGGCACAACCGACGACGATAACGGGTTCTATTGGTATTTTTGCGGCGTGGTTTAATGTGGATAATTTCTTAAAAAATACCTTGGGAATAACGCAGGATCACGTGAATACACACGCGAATTCGAATTTTATGACTTCGGCAGGGGCGTTGACGGATTTCCAAAAATCAGTTGTCCAGAATTCTGTCAATAAAGGCTATTTGTCGTTTACGACTAAAGCGGCTGCCGGTCGCAAGATGACCTTGCAGCGTTTGCAATCGCTAGCCGGTGGACGTGTTTGGACGGGTGCACAAGCGAAGCAGATAGGCTTAGTGGATGAGTTAGGTGGTTTGGATAAGGCGATTGAGATTGCTGCAGCTAAAGTGAAGTTAAAGCCTGGTACTTATAAGGTGGCGGTATATCCGAAAGCCAAATCATTTGTAGACGAGTTGTTGAATTCAGCGACATCTGAAACATCGCTTTCAGAGCGTTTACTTGCTAAAAATATCCCTTGGGCGTCATCTGTGTTAGAGGTGAACCGTTGGAAAAAAAGAGAAGGCTTCTTAGCAATGATGCCTTATTTAATGGAATTTGAATAGAAATAAAAGTTTATATGGTACGTAATAATTGGACTCGTGAAGAGGTAGAAAAAATATACAACCAACCGTTTTTGGATTTGGTCTATCAGGCGGCGACGGTGCATCGCGAGAATTTTGACCCGAATGAGGTCCAAATCTCTACTTTGCTTTCCATCAAAACCGGTGGTTGCCCGGAAGATTGTTCTTATTGCTCACAAGCGGCTCGTTACCACACAAATGTGAAGGTGCAGAAGTTACTTCCTTACGAGGAGGTAATTCAAGCTGCGAACCGTGCAAAAGATAATGGTAGTTCTCGTTTCTGCATGGGAGCGGCTTGGCGCGAGGTGCGTGATAACAAGGACTTTGACCGGGTTTTAGACATGGTGAAAGGGGTGAATTCGCTAGGTATGGAAGTTTGCTGTACTTTAGGGATGTTATCGGAAGAGCAAGCACAGAAATTAAAGGATGCGGGTCTTTATGCCTACAATCACAATATTGATACAAGTGAGGAATATTATGACGATGTTATCTCGACCCGTACTTACGACGATCGCTTAGAGACACTAGGCAACGTGCGTAAAGCAAAACTTTCCGTTTGTTCAGGTGGAATCATCGGAATGGGTGAAAGTGCGGGAGATCGCATCGGAATGCTTTTAACGCTTGCTAATTTGCCAGAACATCCAGAATCTGTTCCAGTGAACAATCTAGTTCCAGTAGAGGGAACGCCTTTTGAGAATCAAAAGACGGCCTCTGTTTGGGATCTTGTTCGAGTGATTGCCACAGCCAGAATCATGATGCCAAAGTCCGCGGTTCGTTTGTCTGCCGGTCGTTTAGAACTAAACTACGAGGGCCAGGCTTTCTGCTTTATGGCAGGGGCAAATTCGATCTTCTCTGGTGATGTTTTATTGACCACGCCGAATCCGGATACGAAATCAGATGCAGAATTATTCCAAATCTTGAGCATCAAGCCGAAAGAAGCATTCAAAGATGCGCGAAAATCAGGCATTGAATTTAATCAGATTCCAAGTGCGCAAGGCCTAGAGCATAAGCACTAGTTTTGCAAACCTAACTGAAGCGCTATTTCGAAAGAGGTAGCGCTTTTTTTATAGGCTTTTCTGCATTCGAAAATGTTGGATTTTCCCAAATAATAAATAGGATTCCGCCACAATCGTATACCCAATCGCCTCGTAAAAGGGCACCGCATTTTCTCTCGCCTCTAAGACGATTTCAGTCCAGCCTTTTTCAATTGCCTTCTTTTCTAAGTAAGCCATAATGGCTTTTCCAATCCCTTTGCCTTGCGCTTTCGTTGCGGTGGCTACACAACGCACTTGCCCTTGCTTTTCGGTGGACTCATGCATGCGCGCTACGCCCAGGACTTCTTCGTTTTCCACTGCGATGGCGTGAATGGCCTGGTCCTCATCTGCCAAAACTTCTGAACCCAGTGGTTGATTCCAAGGTTCTCTTAACACGTTAAAACGCAAGGCGTAATAAGCTTTCCAGTCGGAGTCGGTTTGGGGGGATTTTATTTCTAGCATGGTGTAGCAAAAAAAATGGCGCCACCCGCAGGGTGGCGCCATAAATATACTCGATTTCGATCCTATTTTGCAAAGTTCACGGCGCGCATTTCGCGAATCACCGTTACTTTGATTTGACCTGGATATTGCATCTCTTTCTCGATTTTCTGAGAAATATCAAACGATAAGTTCGATGCCTTTTCGTCGCTTACGTTCTCTGAATCGACCATGATACGTAACTCACGACCCGCTTGGATCGCATAGCATTTTTGAACTCCATCGAATGAAGTAGCAAGGGTTTCTAAGTCACGAAGACGTTTCATGTAGGACTCCATCATCTCGCGGCGTGCACCTGGACGTGATCCTGAGATCGCATCACACACCTGAATGATAGGTGAAATCATCGATGTCATTTCGCATTCGTCGTGGTGAGCTCCGATCGCGTTGCACACTTCTGGGTGCTCTTTGTATTTCTGAGCCAGTTCCATCCCTAGCAATGCGTGAGGAAGTTCTGGTTCTTCATGCCAAACCTTACCAATATCGTGCAATAGACCCGCACGCTTCGCTAGTTTCGCATTTAATCCTAATTCCGCTGCCATCGTTGCACAAAGTTTCGCGACTTCGCGGGAGTGTTGCAATAGGTTTTGGCCATAAGAAGAACGGAAACGCATGCGTCCCACCATCTTGATTAATTCTGGGTGTAAGCCGTGAATCCCTAGGTCAATCACGGTCTTTTCTCCGATTTCGATGATCTCATCGTCGATGTTCTTACGTGTCTTATTCACGACCTCCTCAATACGAGCGGGGTGGATACGTCCGTCTTGAACCAAACGGTGTAAAGATAAACGCGCGATTTCGCGACGAACCGGATCAAAACCTGAAATAATAATCGCCTCCGGTGTATCATCCACGATGAATTCCACACCCGTAGCTGCTTCTAGCGCCCGAATGTTACGGCCTTCACGTCCGATGATTTTACCTTTAATGTCATCAGATTCGATGTTGAAAACAGAGACACAGTTTTCAATCGCATGCTCTGCTGCAGTCCGCTGAATCGTTTCGATCACGACCTTCTTCGCTTCTTTCGTTGCCGTTAATTTCGCTTCTTCGATCGCTTGCTTCACTAAAGAACTGGCTTTCGATTCAGCTTCCGCCTTCAAGGCATCCATAATTTGTTGGCGTGCCTCATCTGCAGAAAGACCCGCGATTTTCTCTAGTTGGCTGATCTGATTCGCTAACATGACTTCAGCCTCTTCGCGTTTTTTCTCTACCTCTTCTAGCTTCTTACGGAAGTTTTCTTCTTTCGCTTGAACGCTCTGCTTAGCTGAGTGTAATTCTTGTTCTGCTGTGCGTTGCTGCTCCGCTTGTTGAGCTAAATTGCGCTCTTTTTCGCGTAATTTTTGTTCGTTTTCTACTAGAATTCCTTTTTTGTTTTGAGACTCTTCTTCGAACTCTGCCCGAAGACGAAGGAAATTTTCCTTTGCCTCTAGCATACGGTCTTTCTTGATGTTTTCTGCAGAGATTTCTGCATTTTTTAGGATGTCTTCCGCTTTGCGTTGCGCATCCCCTTCGATGTTTTTATTTACCTTCGAATAGAATACTTTTCCGGCAAATAGACCTCCCGCCGCGGCGATGAGGGGTAAAATAAATGTGAATATAGTCGACATATAGAACGAATGTGTGTTTATACATTAGCTCCCTGAAAAATCGAAAGAAAAGGAAAATTATACTGTGAACTCAGCCGCAAGGGATAACAATTCGTTATTTTCTTCCAAAACGTCGTCCTGGAGTGAATTGTGTTCTGCGTCAAATTTCAAACCACACATGGCTAAATCAAGTGCTACCATCGCCATCACGGCTGCGGGGTCTGAACTATTTGTTTCTCGTTCGTAATAACGAACAAGCTTGTTCACTAATGATGCTGCATTTCGTACGTAAGCCTCCTCGCCCGGACTAACCCTCAAGGCGACACTTTGTATGCCTACCAGTAGATTACAAGGGATTTTAGGATTCATGGATTGCGTAATTGGTCAATGCAATGATCTATTTTTGTAATATATTCTTCTAACTTTTGTTTCAACTCAGCGGTGGGAACTGCTGTGTTATCTGTATTAGCTACAATTTTAGCGAAATTATCTGATTTTTTAAAGTTTTTCTCCAATTCTTTTAGCCGCCTTTGGGTTTTAGCGAGTTCCTCTGATTTAACGGCGAGTTTTTGTTGTAAATCTTCCAGTTCAGCCTGCTTTTGTACCAATGTTCCTTGAAATTCGTGTAAACGCGCCACCATCCCGCTAATCTTCAGCTTGAGGTTCAGGTATTGCATTTTTAGTTCACTTTTCATTTCAGGGCTAAGCTAGGTTTTCCGTTTTTCCAGGAGAATTCTTTGATGAATATAAAGGCCAAAATACAAATAAATCCGATGTTCTGACTGATGAATAACGGAATTTGTAAACGGGCTAATAGGGAGCCTGACTGAATGGCGATCACTCCTAAACTAATGTACACGATGGCGGCCATCCAGCGGTAGGGTGCGGGGTCGTATTTTTGGCCCCCGATATAACACAATAGCGTCATCACGATCGCTGAAGTCAAGAAAGAATACGCACAAGCCATATAGCCGTAGATGGGGATAAAAATAACGTTCCCGATCAGCGTAACGGCAAGGCCAGTCACCGTGATCACCGTTCCCATATAGGTTTTATTCGTCTTCTTAAACCAAACCGATTGCGTGTAGTATACCCCTAAAAATAGGTTAGCTAACAACAAAACGGGTACCACTCCAATGCCCTCCCAATAGATGGATTGACGCAAAAATAGGCGCTGAATCCAGAATAAATTCGCACTCACGCCTACCCATAAAATCAAGCAAACAATCACAAACCAATGGCTCACGAGCGCTAAATTAGACTGTGAGTTTTCCGCAGATTTAGAGCCTAGAAAGAAGGGCTCTGCCGCGTACTTAAAAGCTTGGATCGCTAAACTCATGAACACCGAAAGTTTGTAGCAATTGCCATAAATCCCTAAAGCGTCTTCCGAGCTTCTACCCGGATAAAATCCAGCAGGTAAAAACTCCTCCAGCAATAATCGGTCAAACATCAAGTTAAACATCGCCGCTAAGCTCATGAACATGATGGGGTAGGAATACACCCATAATTTTTTCATTTCGGCGCCATCCCAAGTCCATTTGAAATCCGTAAAAGAGGTGCGTAACCAATAAAAAAGACTGGCGTTTGCGAGCAAATTAGCCAGAAAAATATAGCCTGCGCCTATGCTAGGGAAATACAGATTTTGTAGAAAAACAGGTCCCCAATGTTCCTCGTGCATCGGTTTTAACAGCGCTAAAAAGAACAGGTTCAATCCCACGTTAATCAGGATAGAAACGATTTTTGCCTTGACAAATAATTGAATTTTGCGTTCCAGTCTTAAACGCGCAAAAGGAATCGCCGTTACTGCATCGATGGCTAAAATCAAAGCTAACCAACGCATAAATTGACCTTTTCCTTCATATCCGAGTTGCGCCATTAAAGGATTTGCAAAGACAAATAATCCGATGGTAAATAGTCCTGAAGTCAGGATAATGGCCGTTAAAATGATATTATAATAGCGTTCTGGGGCCTCTTTCGCATAGCGAAAATAGGCCGTTTCCATTCCGTACGTGTAGATGATATTGGCAATGGCGACATAGCCGTAGAGCTTCACGTTAACGCCTAAGGCAGCCGGCATAAAGGCGGCGGTGTGGATAAAAACCAATAAAAAATTCAGAGAGCGACCTAGGATCGTACTGAATCCATAGGATAGGGTTTCGCCAGCTAATTTTTTAAGAATGGACATGCGTGAATGTTCGGTCAATTCTCAAAGTTACAATTTATTGCTTTTGATAGCCGATGATTTGGTAAAAATGCTCAGAATAACTTTCGCTGATCGGAATATGGTTCTCGCCTATTTTGATTTTTTGGCTACGAATCGACTCCATCTTGCTGAGTGAAACGATAAATGATTTGTGCACCCGAATAAAATCGGTGGACGGCAATTTTTCCTCGATGGACTTCATCGTCATGCGGCAGACGACGGGAAATTTTTGGGTTCTTAGGTGGATCTTAATGTAATCTTTCAAGCCCTCGATGTAGAGAATATCTTCGAGCATGATCTTCATTAAGGAATAATCCGCATGAATAAAAATGAACTCTAATTTAGGAGCTTCGGCAGGTTTGTGAAGGAGTTGTTTAGTCTTGTAATAGTCAAGTGCCTTGTGGCTAGCCTTCAAGAAACGCTCAAAATTGATGGGTTTTAAGACGTAATCGATGACATCTAAATTAAAACCATCTAATGCATATTGTTGGTAAGCAGTCACGAAAATAACCATCGGTTTGGTGGTCAAACTTTCCAAAAATTGCAAGCCAGTCATGCCAGGCATTTGGATATCGAGAAATAATAAATCCACCGGATTATTCTCTAAATATTCCACGGCCTCCATCGCGTTTCGGCAGCGTTTGACGAGTTGTAAAAAGGGGACTTTGGAGATATTATCTTCGACTAAGTCCAAAGCTAAACTCTCATCATCTACCGCCACACACTTCAAAATGGTACCCGGGATTTCCACTAGATTTTCCTCTGACATAGCTTAGGCGTGTTGAATGGTTAGTGTGATGATAAAATCGGAGCCAGAATCGTTCACTTGCAATTGGTGATTTGTAGGGTATAGCAATTCCAAACGGCGTTTCACATTCGCTAAACCAATACCCGAACTTTCATCTTTAATTTCGTTTATTGTTGAGCCTTTTTTATTGGCTACTCTAAAATAAAGTTCCGTTGCACTGTCCTTTAATTCAATCTTGATTGTCGGATTTTCGATGAATCCCACCCCATGTTTGAACGCATTTTCCACGAAAGGAATTAATAACATAGGCTCGATGTGGCTTGATTTTGGCCCTAATTCGTGTTTGAAATCAATTTGTATGTCATCCCCAAAACGGATTTTTTGTAAGTCAATGTAACTTTCTAAATACACTAACTCCTTGCTAATGGGAACAATCGAATCGTTCGTCTCATAAATCATGTAACGCATTAATTCGGATAATTTCACCACCACGGGCTCCACCATTTCAGGTTTTCTGCGGGACAAAGAAACGACGCTATTCAATACATTAAACATGAAATGAGGGCTGATCTGTGAGCGTAAAAAGGAGAGTTCTGATTTCAAACGCTCATTCTCTTGTTCTTTGATTTGCTCATCTTCTTTCATTCGGTCGGAAATCAAGCGATAAGACGTTCCAATGGCCGCATAAAATAATAATTGAAAGATCATGCGCATTAAGGCGCCTCTACGAGGGCCTCCTCCTCCGTTGCCTTGGCTATCTGGGTGAATGAAATGAGAATAAGCCCAATGGAACAATTCTTCATGCACCCACAGCATAAACAAAATCGCTCCTATTAGGGTCAATAAATAAATAATGACGCCTTTTGCCCGTAATAATTTAGGTAGTAAAATTTCCGTATTTAGGTAAAAGAAGGGGATATTGATGACCGTAAAACTGGTCATGTAAAAGATCCAAAAATACGAACGGCGAATTTCCTCCGGGTTAGTGGAATTGGTATTCGGCCCTAACAGGATAGGAAGTGCAATCAGGAAAGCCCAAAAAAACAGGTGCAACAACAGGTTCCTGAATTTAAACGTCTTGTATATCATGGGTTTTATTTTGCTTTTTGTAGTCAGCGAACTCAAATTAAGAGAATCTTCCTTATATTTCCATTAAAATTTCTACCACTGTCCTGAATGTGCCGATGAATTGGCAAAATGATTTTAGGTAGATTTGTCTAAACCGAACTTTCAAAATGAAGAAATTGCTCTTTACGTTGCTACTCGCCACGCCCTTAGGTGCTTGGGCTCAGCAAGCGATTCCACTCACAGATCTGTCTGCATTTGACCAGCCTAGTAAGAACTGGACCATCGAACAGGCTGTTTTTGCCACCTATTCGGATACTCTATTTCAGGTAAGTCCTGGTAGCGGTGTATTAGTGAACACGCTCAGAGGTGGGAAATACCATCGTACGGATGATTTGAAGTCCAAAATGCAGCACGGTGACATCCGTTTATTAGTCGACTTCATGTTACCCAAAGGAATGAATTCAGGCATTTATATGCAAGGTCGTTACGAGGTGCAACTGTATGATTCATGGGGTAAGAAAACCGTAAAATACGATGACTGTGGAGGTATTTATGAACGCTGGGATGACGCACGAGGAAAAGGAAAAGAGGGATATGAAGGCTATGCACCTCGCCAAAATGCCAGCAAAGCACCCGGGCTTTGGCAGACCTTAGAAATCGATTTTCAAGCCCCTCGCTTCGATGCGAATGGTAAAAAAATCGCCAATGCGATCTTCAAAAAGGTAATCCTAAACGGTTTAGTGGTACAGGAAAATATCGAAGTGTCAGGCATGACGCGCGGTGCGATTTTCGATAAGGAAGCACCTTTTGGCCCTATCCTAATCCAAGGCGATCACGGTCCGGTAGCGTTTAGAAACCTGCGTTTTGAGACGTATGAAAAGCCTACTGCTTCTTTAGGAGAGGTTTCTTATGACTATTACACGGGTAAATTTACTGACCCCATTGTTCCTGCGACCAAGCCAGTTTCTTCCGGAAAATTGCCGGCATTGACCTACCGCGTCATTCCGGTGAACAATGATTATTTAATTCATTACAAGGCTGAATTGACGATTCCGGAGGATGATACGTACGAGTTTCAAACCTATTGGACTGGTTCTGGAGAATTGAAAATTGACGGAAAGGTGCTCAATCAAGGGGCTCATTGGTTCAACGAAATGGTCCCGGCATCTACTTTTTTGAAAGCGGGAAAACATCAACTGGAGATAATTCACATCAAAGATTTCCCTTGGGGGCCTAAGGCTTTGGGCTTACATGTGAAGCGCATTGGCTCTCGATTAGTATCCCTTCACGAGAGAACGTCACTTTTAGATCCAGATGCAGTAGGACTTATTGAAGTAAAAGCGAATGCTGAACC
>JBJTMW010000162.1:0-3253 GCA_046070715.1 Aquirufa sp.
ACCAATCTTGTAAATAGCTACCGATGATCGAATAGATTTCACCTAAATCGCCTTTTTCACGCATCGTCTTCATTTGACGTACTAAAGGATAGTAGCGAAGGTTGAAGTGAACCGCATTCACTAAGCCCGTTTTAGCCGCTAATTCGACTAATTCTTCGGCTTCGTGTAGGTCTTTTGCCAAAGGTTTCTCACATACCACGTGTTTTCCAGCTAATAAAGCCGCTTTCGATTGTGAATAGTGTAAGAAGTTAGGTGTACAAATGTGCACACACTGAATATCTTCTTGCTTTAATAGCTCTTCAAACGTATACCAACGGCCAATGCCTAATTGCTTAGCTTTGGCTTCGGCTAATTCGATGGCCACTTCGCAAAGCGCAGCGACATCAATGTTAGGTAAACGGCGTAATGCCTCGATATGTGCGGGTCCGATAAAACCGGTTCCTACGATTCCAACTTTGATTTTAGTCATGGTTATATTATAGTTCAAATTTTGTCCACTTGTTTGTATTGTCTTGGGCAGATCTCACCACATTTTCGATGAAGGCCATGCCCATGATTCCTTCGTCAATGCCTGGGAAATCATAGATCGGATCTTGCGCTTTGCCTTCCCATCTTGCTCTTAGTGCAAAAGCAAAGTTGCGGTAGATGTTCGCAAAAGTCTCCACATAACCTTCTGGGTGACCTGCTGGCTGACGCGTATGCGCATTCGCTGCCGGAGATAGCTGGCCTACGGCCGTACGAATAATCCGCGCTCCTTCGTCGCGCGTCCTAAATACCATCGTATTTGGCTCCATTTGGTGCCAAGTGATACCCGCCTTGCTTCCATAGATACTGAAGTTGAAGTCGTTCTCTTCGCCGTTGCATATTTGAGAGCAATGTAAAATACCTTTGGCCCCATTATCATAATGGATTAAGATATTGCCATCGTCATCCAGCATGCGGCCCTCCACGAAGATCGTCAGATCCGCGCAAAGCTCTTTAATATGCAATCCTGTGATGTATTCGATCAAATTCTCGCAGTGTGTTCCAATGTCGCCGATGGCACCTGCGGCACCACAACGCGCTGGATCGGTTCTCCATGCGGCTTGCTTTTGGCCTGTTGCCTCTACTAAGTCGATTAACCAACCTTGTGGGTATTCCACGATGATTTTGCGAATTTCACCTAGTTGACCTGAGTCCACTAAATGCTTCGCCTCTTTCACCATTGGATAGGCTGTGTAGTTATGGGTCAACGCAAAAATCAAGCCTGATTTCTCGATGATTTTCTTTAACTCTTTTGCCTCTGCTAGATTCAAAGTCGCTGGCTTATCGCAAACGACATGGAATCCATTCTCCAGCGCCATTTTAGCGGCTGGGAAGTGCACGTGATTAGGCGTCACGATGGAAACGAAGTCCATGCGCTCGCCTTCTGGCAATTCTTTCTCCTTCAAAATCATCTCCTCATAAGAGCCGTAAACGCGGTTTTCTGGGAGGTAAAGGGCTTCTCCGGTAGCTTTTGATTTCTCTGCGCTAGAACTAAATGCGCCGCAAACTAATTCGATTTCTCCGTCTAATTGGGAGCCGCGACGGTGAACTGCACCGATGAAAGCCTCTTGACTTCCACCAATCATTCCCATTCTGATTTTCCTACTTTGGCGTGATTTTGCCTGTGTAGCAGAACCTCCTTGAATCATAATTTTAATAGATTTAGATATCTTACAAAAATAGAGCAAAATTTGGTTTTCTAGCCTCTGAATCGCTCTTTTTTTGAGATAATTCTAATTTTTTTTGCCTTTCGATGCCATTATCCCAAAAACTTTTTGTTTTTTTGTTACGATTTTTCCAATGAAGAATTTAATTTTTTTAAGAATAACCAATCTAAACTATTTATCTAAACCCCAAACAAGTATGAATCAAACGGTTAATGCCAATCGATTATTTTTGGCGTCATGTTTTGCCCTCATTACCACTTCCATGGCCTTCGGGATCCGTGCAGGTGTTTTGACTCAATTAGGCGTAAGTTTCCAATTGGATAACGAGCAATTAGGTTATGTAAACCAAATGGCCTTCTTAGGCTTTCCTATCGCGATGATTATCGGTGGACCATTGTACAATGTATTAGGACCTAAAAAAATCATCTGGGTGGCGTTTTTCACACACGTGATCGGTTTAGTGATGACGATTTTCTCTGGTGGATTTTGGACTTTATTATTATCTACGTTCTTCGTCGGATTTGGTAATGGTACAGTAGAAGCAGCCTGTAATCCGATGATTTCGGATATGTTTGAAGGAAAAGAGAAGACAAAAATGTTAAATCGCTTCCACATGTGGTTCCCAGGGGGTATCGTGATCGCGACCTTGTTATCTCAATATATGACTAGTGCGAACATGGGCTGGCAATTGCAAATCGCAGCGATTTTAGTTCCTGCGGTAGTCTATGCGTATTTATTCTATGGTCAAGCATTCCCAGCGGCTAAAGTAGAAGGTGGAGCATCGACAGGGGAGAACTTCAAAGCGATGTTATCGCCATTATACTTATTCATGTTAGCTTGTATGGCCTTGACAGCGATCTCTGAATTCGGTCCTGAGCAATGGATCGGACCTATCATGGGTCAAGCAGGCGCAAGCCCAATGATCATTTTAGCGATTGTTACTGGTTTAATGGCAGTAGGTCGTTATTTCGCAGGTCCGATCGTTCACAAATTAGATGCCGGTGGCGTTTTATTAGTCTCGGCTATTTTAACGGCTCTAGGTGTGTATTTAATGAGTGGTGCAACGGGTAGCATGGTGTACGTTTCTGCAATTATCTTCGCTCTAGGCGTATGCTATTTCTGGCCAACCATGATCGGTTATGTAGCGGAAAATCTTCCAATGACGGGTGCTTTTGGCCTTTCCATCATGGGTGGTATGGGTATGTTTGCAACATCAATCTTCCAACCGATCATCGGGAAGTGGTTAGATGCGAATACAGCTGAGGCAGCGAAAACGTTGACAGGAGATGCCGTAGCATTAGCAGCGGGTCAAGCAACGATGGCACAAATGGTGTTATTTCCATCGATTTTAATCGTGGCTTTTGCAGGTCTTTATTTCTTTGGAAAGAAAGCGAAGCACGCTTAGTCTAGAATTTTAATTAAATTAGGGGGCTCGAAAGGCCCCCTTTTTTTATGCGTTATTTGATCTTATTCTCTTTCTTAATTTTTGCGTGCAAGCCTAATTGGCGTATTGATCCTGCCAAAGTCAAGGAGGAATTGCAGGCCCAAGCAGCACAAAACAC
>JBJTMW010000163.1:0-8619 GCA_046070715.1 Aquirufa sp.
TCCTATTCTGTGAATGATCGCACGCGTACCTTTTTGAAGGTGCAAGATGGTTGCGATTATCCCTGTTCTTATTGTACGATTCCTTTGGCTCGTGGCCAATCGCGTTCGGATACGATAGAGAAAGTGTTGGGTTTAATTGAAGAGATTGCTGCCAAAGGTGTGAAGGAAATTGTCCTAACAGGAGTTAATATTGGTGATTTTGGGATTCAAAACGGAAAGCGGGTAGAAACCTTCTTTCAGCTTGTTCAATCCATTGAGGAGAAGTCATCTATTCAGCGTTTTCGAATATCCTCCATCGAGCCTAATTTATTGACTTCGGAGATGATTGCCTTTCTGGGTTCATCCACTAAGTTTGTTCCTCATTTCCATATACCCTTGCAATCTGGGTCGAATGCTGTTTTACGTTTGATGAAACGACGCTATCAGCGTGAATTATATGTGGATCGAGTATCGTCTATTAAAGAAGTAATGCCGAATGCGTGTATCGGTGTCGATGTGATTGTAGGTCATCCAGGTGAAACGCCTGAGTTATTTTTAGAGACCTATGAGTTTTTAAACGGTTTGGACATTTCTTACTTACACGTTTTCCCTTATTCTGAGCGTCCTAATACCTATGCGGTGGATATTAAACCTAAAGTAGATGGTATGCAAAAGGCGGAGCGTTCGAAGATGTTACATATTTTATCCGATAAAAAGCGTCATGCTTTTTATGAATCTCAAGCCGGTTTAAAAGGCCAGGTTTTGTTTGAGGAATCTGCTACGCCAGGAACAATGGAAGGTTTTTCTGAAAACTATGTTCGCGTAGTGGTGCCTTTTGATCCATTGCTAATCAATACGGTTCAGCATGTTCGTTACAAGCAATTGAATGAGGCGGGTGAGATGTTAGGGGTGGTTTTAGAGTAGAGATTATAGAGTAGAGATTGTAGATTAAAGAGTAAAGGGTGTAATTTGAGGGCGTAAGCCCTTTTTATCTCTTATCTATAATCTATTCTCTCTTATCTCCTCTCTATACTCTCTTATCTATTATCTGTTTTTTGTTTTGCGTCGCCGGCGCAAAACAAAAAAGTCGAAAGCTAGTAGCCTCCGACTTTTTGATTGAAACAAAACCACAAGAACCATTACTTGCGGCTTTGCTGTTGTTGAATTACTCAGCTAACGACTCATCGTGTTGTGAGATATCCAAACCTAATCTTTCTTCTTCTTCGTTTACACGTAACGGAATGATTTTGTCCGTGATTACTAAAAGGATATAAGAAGCGCCAAATGCAAAGGCTGATACGATTGCTAAAGCTAATAAGTGCTTTAAGAATAAGGCAGTTTCGCCATAGAATAAACCTTGCTCTACTACAGCAGCATTAACTGCCGAAGTTGCGAAGATACCAGTCATCAACATACCTACCATACCACCTAAACCATGGCAAGGGAATACGTCTAATGTATCATCTAAATTAGAAGAGGCTCTCCAGTGTGCTGCGATGTTAGATACAATCGCCGCGATTACACCGATGAAAATCGCTACCGGAACCGTTACGAATCCTGAAGCTGGAGTAATCGCTACTAAACCTACTACCGCACCGATACAGAAACCTAGGGCAGAAACTTTCTTGCCGCGAGTCACATCAAATAAGATCCAAGATAAACCTGCTGCTGCAGCTGCAACGTGAGTGGTTGCAAAAGCAGTCACGGCTAAACCGTTCGCTCCTACGGCAGAACCTGCATTGAAACCAAACCATCCGAACCATAATAAACCTGTTCCTAATAATACATAAGGAATGTTTGCTGGAGGCAAGATATTAGACTCGATGTGAGACTTACGGCGACGTAAGTACAAAGCTCCTGCTAATGCAGCCCAACCTGCAGACATGTGAACAACCGTTCCACCTGCAAAATCCAAAACGCCTAAGTTAAATAAGAAACCATCTGGGTGCCATGTCCAGTGTGCTAAAGGAGCATAAACAACGACGCAGAAAAGAACCATGAATAGAACAAACGCACGGAAGTTAATACGCTCAGCTAACGCACCAGAGATTAACGCTGGAGTGATAACGGCAAACTTCATTTGGAAAAAGGCGAACAAAGCAAAAGGGATAGTGAATTTCAATTGATCCGCTGATCCTAATGATAATTTGTGATCAAATACACCATTGAACATAAAGAAAGTTCTTGGGTCTCCGATCCAGCCACCTAAAGAGTCTCCGAAGGCTAAAGAGAATCCGAAAACTACCCAAATCACCGAGATAACTCCCATCGCGATGAACGATTGTAACATCGTAGAGATCACGTTTTTGTGATTGACCATGCCACCATAGAAATAAGCTAATCCAGGTGTCATCAATAATACTAAGCCAGAGGCTACAATCATCCAGGCAGTATCGCCTGTGTCTAAGCCTTCTGTAGGCATCGCGCCAGGAACAGAAGTGGTGAACAATGCAAGGACGGCTACCGCTAATAAAACTAATAACGGAATCCAGGTTGGTTTTTGTGTCGTCATGTTTTTAAATTGTTAAGGGTGGATATATTAAAACTTATAGATGAAGTGCATTCCTAATGTCGTTTGTGATTTTTGATCTTTCCCATCACCATCTACGAATTGAGCTGTTTTGTATGAGTCAGTACGTAATTCTGGTTTGATTAATAAGTGGCCTTCGGCTGCCGTGAATGTGGCTGTTAAGGTAAATGAACCCACGTTAGTGCCTGATCCGTCTGCTGCGCGCAAAGCACGTGCGCCTGATGTATTGTCAAATACTTCGTAACGACCGCCTAAGCTAAATTTATCAGTGAAAGCATAGTTAGAGTAAAGAGCTACTCCACCCCATGTTTTACTATTTCCTACATTACCACCACCTTGGTAATCACCCGTTTGTGAACCGTAGGCTGCATTTAGCCCTAAAAGGTATTTAGGAGTGATTTGGTATGACGTTGTTAAATCTAATAAGTTATAGCTACCTGAATCGTCTTTTCCTGAAGGAAGTGGAGCTGATTCATTCGATGTGATTCCGTTCACATATACATTCCATCCTGCTGCAGGTGAAGTGAATACTTGGTAGATAAATCCTTTAGATGCGTTGTTATCATTTAAATTATCCACATTGTTGACCAATCCAACCATGGCAGAAAATTTGTCAGAGAATGCGTAATTCGCTTTAGCACCAATATGATAGAACGGTCCATTATTGAAGAGGTTAGAAAGTGAATAGTTGTAGTTAATGGGGGCGTCGATTACTTCGTATCCGATATGGGTTCCAAATTGTCCCACTGTCAAGGTTAATTTGTCGCTCGCTTTCCAGTTAAAGTAGGCTTGTTTGATCGCCAAAGCCGTAGTAGCTTTTCCCGCTCCCAAAGGTCCGATCACGTTACCGTATTGTCCAAGGTCTGCGTTAGGTCCAAAGGTTAAGTCAACCACAACGTCAGCGGATTTAGTTGCGTAACCAAATTTCGTCTGAACAAGTCCTAACGAAAATTGATTTGACTTCTGGTCGAAAGCTCTTTCGTATCCAGAGGCGCCTAGGTTACTTCTGTTTGTCGGGTTATTGAAATTCAACATATAGTAAGAATCAATGTAACCTGAGAAAGAAAACTTCGGAGCTTCCGCTTCTTTTTCTTGGGAAAATCCACAAAAGGCTGTTGCGGCAAATAGGGCTGTTAGGATCGTTTTTTTCATGTGGGTTGTTGTTTAAAAGTAAAAAATGCTTGATTACGATTCAAAGGTGCAGCCTTAAATTGTACTTTCCAAATATTATCGACAAAATTTTAACCTAATTTTTAACTTTTTACAAAAAAATACTAAAAAGTGGTTAAAATTTAAACTTGTTTTTACGCTTTTTGCAAAAATGTCGAATAATTTGATTGAAATTAAAACTGGTAAATTGTGTTCTTGGAAAAATATAAATATCAGTCACTAGTCGCTAGTCACTAGTCGATAGTCTTTTTTTTAGATTAGAGATAATAGAGTAGAGAGTATAGATAAAATATAAAGCACAAAAAAAGAGTCCACCTTTCGATGAACTCCTTATATATATGATAAGATATCTCTTCTCTATACTCTATTATCTCTGAGTAAAAAAAGCTGAGCTTTTTTTACTCAGCATGCAACCACGCCTTCTTTGCTAATAAAGTTTCATTATCTTCTTCGTGATCAGGATCTGGTACGCAGCAATCCACAGGACAAACCGCCGCACATTGTGGTTCCTCGTGGAAACCAGTACACTCTGTACACTTATCCGGAACGATATAGTAGAATTCTTCTGAAACGGGCTCTACGGGTGTTTTAGCATCCATCGATGAACCGTCTTCTAGTTCAATTTCTGTTAAAGCAGTACCGCCGGCCCAAGTCCATTCTACACCACCTTCATAAATAGCTGTGTTTGGGCATTCTGGTTCACAAGCCCCACAGTTAATGCATTCGTCTGTTATGATAATTGCCATACCCTATTTTTGTTTGATTCCGCAATTTACGAACATAAATTTGAATAGTATATAATTTATATGGACTAACGGAAAAAATTTCGACCTTTGTAGGGTAAAATATACATAATTATGCCAAAGGCTTCCTTTTTACAGCTTATTTCTTTCTTGCGTGCTTTTTTTACGGATGAATCGAATCGAGAAAAAATAGAACTATTTATAGATAGATCCGTAAATGAGAATCCTTGGTTTTCAGAAACCCTGGTTCGCCACTCGATGCAGGCGATTGAGGAGCAGTTCTTTTCGGTGCAAGCATGGGAAGATTTTTATGCAAATCACCCTGTTCAAGCAGCTGAGCCTAAGCATGTAGGTATTGTTTTGGCGGGTAATTTGCCAGCAGTGGGTTTGCACGATGTGTTAATGGTTTTAGCTTCTGGACATCATGCTGCTTTGAAATTGAGTTCTCAAGACAAGGCTTTGATGCAACTCTATGTGTTTGCGATGCAGTCATTTGATGCTGAAGTTCCTGTCAGCATTATTGAGCGATTACAAGGAATGGATGCGGTTATTGCGACAGGTAGCGATTTTTCTGGAGGGTATTTTGCGCATTATTTCTCCACAATACCGCATATTATTCGGAAGAATCGCAGTTCTTTAGCCGTTTTAAAGGGGGATGAGAAGCAGGAGGATTTCAAAGGTTTGGCTAAGGATATCTTTACCTATTATGGATTAGGTTGTAGGAACGTTTCGACGATTGCGGTTCCGGCGACTTATGATTTGACTCCTTTATTTGATGAATTAACCAAAGAGACCTGGGTTTTAGCTCATTCGAAGTACTCCAATAACTTTCAATACCACCGGACTTTGTTCTTGTTGAACCAGGTTCCTCATTTTGATTTGGGAAATCTGTTAGTGACAGAGAATGATGATTTGGTTTCCCCGGTGGGCGTTTTATATGTACATCGCTACTCAGATGAAGCTTCTTTGCTTGCCTGGATTCAGGAGCGCGAAGAGAAAATTCAGTGTAAGGTGGGTTTAGAGATTGGTTTTGGCCAAAGTCAACATCCAGCCCTCGATGATTTCGCTGATGGAATCGATACTTATGACTTTTTGATTAACCTTTCATAGGCTTTAAATAGCCCCCACGCCCCTATTCCGCCTACAAAAGCTCCTACGATTACATCTAAAGGATAATGTGCGCCTAAATAGATTCTGCTATAAGAAATGATGGATGCCCAAAGAATCAGGGCAATACCGGCTGACTTATTCTTAGTCAACAAATAAAATCCGACGGCAATCGCGAAGGAATTTGCTGCATGAGAGGAACAAAAACCATAAAGTCCACCACAGCCTGCCGGCAAATGAATCCATGATTGAAATTCGTCGACATGGCAGGGTCTTAGGCGCTTGAAAAGGGGTTTCAATAAACTGGAGCTGAATTGATCGGCGAACACTACGGAAGAAACTAAAAATAGTAAGGCTTTCCAGAATGCTGATTTATACTGCTTATATAAAAAGTAAATAAGCAATCCATATAAGGGAATCCAAGTCAATTTACCTGAAATGATTTCCATGGGTCCATCTAGCCAAGGCTGGTGGGCCTCATTAATCAACCGAAAAAAGTCTGCATCCCAGGTCGGAAACATAGTTTAGAATTTAAATTCAGCGCGAATTCGAGCGATAGTGGCTTCTGCGATCGGTTGAACTTTCTTTTCGCCAATCGCTAATTTTTCTTCGATGATCTCCGGGTGAGCGATGAAATAGTCGAATTTCTCTCTAGCCTCTTTGAAATAACCTAGCATTAATTCGTGTAAGGCTTGTTTCGCATGGCCATATCCATAACCGCCCGCTTCATAATTTGCACGCATTTCTGCCACTTGCGCTGGGGAAGCCATTAATTGATAGAGTTTGAAGGTAATATCGTTATCTGGATTCTTAGGCTCTTCTAAGGGAGTCGTGTCTGTTACAATCTTTTTGATCTGCTTCAATAAATCCTTTTCAGGCAAGAAGATGTCAATGTAATTGTTCAAGGACTTGCTCATTTTAGTGCCGTCTAGGCCAGGAATAGTCATCACGTCTTCATTAATCCGTGCTTCTGGTAAGACGAAAATATCTTTGTTATAGCGCTTATTTACGGAATTAGCGATGTCGCGGGTCATCTCGATGTGCTGTCTTTGGTCCTTACCTACCGGGATAATTTGTGCATCATACAAGACGATATCTGCCGCTTGTAAAACGGGATAGGTAAATAAGCCGGCGTTCACATCCGATAATTTATCTGATTTGTCCTTAAAGCTGTGCGCATTTGCCAGCATGGGGAACGGCGTGAAGCAGTTCAAATACCACATTAATTCCGTGTGGTAGGCGGCTAATTTAGACTGGCGGTAGAAGTAATTTTTCTCTGTATCGAAGCCAAAAGCAAGCCATGCGGCGGCAATCGACAAGGTATTACTGCGGATACTTTCGCCATCCTTTAAGGAAGTCAAGGTGTGTAAGTCTGCAATAAATAAAAAGGAATCATTGGCTGGTAGCTTCGAAAGTTCAACCGCTGGCATAATAGCCCCTAAAATATTACCCAAATGGGGCTTTCCTGAGGCCTGAATGCCCGTTAAGATCCGCATAGTCTGTCTAAATAATTTATGCAAAAATCAGGAAAATAGACCATAACTCCAAGCGATTTGTGCTTGGGCATTCGAGCTAAATTCGCTAAATTCGTTTTTGCAAATTCACCCCTTATTTGATGTCCCTCTCTCCTAGCCTGTTGGCCTTCTTACGTGACCTGCGTGTGAACAACACCCGGGAATGGTTTGCAGAAAATAAGCCTGTTTATGAGCAGGTGAAAAAAGGATTTGATGCCTGGACTTCGGAATTGATTTCGGAGTTTTCGGATTTTGAGAATATGGATGGGGTTTTGTTGAAGCATTGCTCCTACCGGATATACCGCGATGTGCGCTTCTCGAAGAATAAAGAACCGTATAAAACGTGGTTTTCGGCTAGTTTTTCGGAAGGCGGACGAAAGTCCGGTTTAATGGATTATTACGTTCACATGGAACCTAATGGAGCGTCTTTTCTAGGTGGAGGGATGTATTCTCCTAGCCCGGAGCAATTAGCGGCTTTTCGACAAGAAGTCGATTATAATGCGGCAGGATTACGTAAAATCATCAAGGATCCGAAATTTGTGGCTGTTTTCGGGGAGGAAGTGGGTGAAAGTTTAGTGCGCATCCCTAAGGGATTTGACGCAGATCATCCTGAGGCTGAGTTACTGAAAAAGAAACAATTGTTTTTTTGGAAGAAATACACGGACAAAGAAGTAGGCTCGCCAGCCTTTACCAAGCAATTGATCGCGGATGCCAAAGTATTGAAGCCTTTTTTGGACTTCTTGAATGCCGTATTTTTTGAAAAAGAACCTTTTATAAAAGAATAAAACCCTATGCAATTTTCGCATTTGCACAATCATTCCCAGTTTTCGCTATTAGATGGTGCGTCTAAGATTTCGTCGATGTTCAAGAAGGCGAAGGCAGATAATATGCCAGCGGTAGCGATTACCGATCACGGGAATATGTTTGGGGTATTTCAATTTGTAGCGGAAGCGGGAAAGCAAGGGGTGAAACCGATTGTGGGTTGTGAGTTTTATCTTGTGAATGACCGCCACAAGCAGGTTTTTACGAAAGAATTAAAGGATAAACGGTATCACCAGTTATTTCTGGCGAAGAATCCGGAGGGTTACCAGAATTTGGTCAAATTATGTTCTTTAGGATTCATGGAGGGTATGTATTCCAAATACCCACGGATTGACAAGGAACTTGTTTTAAAATACCACAAAGGGTTAATCGCAACGACCTGTTGTTTAGGGGCTTCTGTGCCACAAGCGATTTTGCGAGATGGCGAGGAAGCAGCGGAGAAGGAGTTTAAGTGGTGGTTGGATTTGTTTGGCGAAGATTATTATATCGAAGTTCAAAACCACTTTATTCCAGAGCAGCAGACGGTGAATGAAGTCTTGTTGCGTTTTGCGAAGAAGTATAATGTGAAGGTGATTGCGTCCAATGATAGCCATTATTTGGACCAAAAAGATGCCAACGCCCACGATATTCTATTATGTATTAATACAGGCGAAAAGCAGGCTACTCCTACTTATAAGGATATTGAGGGTGATTTTGATATGAAAGGAAAGCGTTTCGCATTCTATAATGATCAGTTTTACTTCAAGACGACGGA